>CAZUCT010000001.1:0-15808 GCA_964619285.1 uncultured bacterium
TACGAGCAATCGCTGAAGCGATTACTACGAGCAATCGCTGAAGCGATTACTACGAGCAATCGCTGAAGCGATTACTACGAGCAATCGCTGAAGCGATTACTACGAGCAATCGCTGAAGCGATTACTACGAACAATCGCTGAAGCGATTACTACGAACGATCGCTTTTGTTAATAAATATGATAAAATTACGAAAACACTGCCGCCAAAAAACGCTATGAACAATTTTACCGACTACCTTAAAGAAATAGAAAACGCCCTCAAAATTGGCAACGCCACGGAACATACCCACCGCCCCGCCCTTAAAAAATTAATCGAATCTCTTGCCAGTGGTATCGTCGCCACTAACGAACCAAAAAGGGTTAAGCATGGTGCCCCAGATTTTGTCATTTCTCAACAACAACGCACTATGGGTTATCTGGAAGCAAAAGACGTCGGCATCTCCCTTAATAAAACTGAAAAAACTCCTCAACTTAACCGTTATTTTAACGGGTTTCCTAACTTAATCCTCACCGATTATTTAGAGTTTCGATGGTATGTAAAAGGCGAAAATCGCTTAACTGCTAGCATTGCTAAACTTGGCAAAAATAACCAACTTATACCAGATAAAGAAGGAATAAAAGCCACCCATCAATTATTAACTAAATTCCTAGAAAATTCGGCCCATTCTGTGAATACTCCTAGAGAATTAGCGAGGCGGATGGCGAGTTTGGGGCAGTTAATTCGGGAGGCAATTAAAGGGGCGATAGCTTCCCCAGATAAAGGCGGAATGTTAAACGACCAACTCGAATCGTTTAGAAAAGTCTTAATCAAAGACTTAAATAAAAATCAATTTGCCGATATGTACGCCCAGACAATTTGTTATGGGCTATTTGCCGCCCGCTGCAATTGCGAAAATCCCAGTAATTTTTCTCGGTGGATCGCTGCCCGCGACTTGCCAAAAACTAATCCTTTTTTGCGCAGTATTTTCGGACAAATTGCGGGACCTGATTTAGACGATCGCATCGCTTGGGCGGTTGACGATTTAGCAGAATTGCTCAAACATACAGAAATAGAATCGATTCTCAAAGACTTCGGCAAACGAACCCGCCAAGAGGAACCGGTGGTACATTTTTACGAGACATTTCTGGCAGAATACGACCCCAAAATGCGGGAATCTCGGGGAGTTTATTACACGCCAGAACCGGTGGTTCATTATTTAGTTAAAAGCGTCGATTATTTGTTGAAAAATAAGTTTAAGATTGCTAAGGGTTTGGCAGATTCTAGCAAGATAGAAATTCCCAATGCTAACGGCGAGGGAACCAGAGAAAGTCATCGAGTTTTAATCTTAGACCCTGCTGTAGGCACCGGCACTTTTATGCATGCAGTAATTCAGCAGATTTATGAGAGTTTGAAAAAGCAACGGGGGATGCGATCCGGTTATGTCAGCCAACATTTATTACCCCGTTTGTTTGGTTTTGAATTGTTGATGGCACCTTACATGGTGGCGCACATGAAATTAGGTTTGTTGTTGCAAGATTTGGGATACGATTTTAACGCTGACGAACGGTTGAGGATTTATTTAACTAATACTTTACAAGAAGCTTTTAAAATTCAGACTGCAGATGGTTTTTTAAATCGAATTATCGATGAGGCAGAAGCGGCAAAAGAGGTAAAGGAAACTGCCCCAGTAATGGTAGTTTTAGGAAATCCTCCTTATTCTTACGAATCTCTAAATACTGACCCTTGGATTGTGAATTTAGTTAAAGACTATTATCAAATTGAAGGTAAATCTTTAGGAGAGAAAAACTCCAAGGGATTATTAGATGATTATGTTAAATTTATTCGTTTTGCTCAACATCGAGTTGAGGCAACGGGTTATGGTATTGTGGCATTAATTACCAATCACGGTTATTTAGATAATCCAACTTTTCGCGGGATGCGCTACCACTTAATGCAGACTTTTGATGAGGTTTATTTGTTAGATTTACACGGTAATAGTAAGAAGAAAGAAACTTGCCCCGATGGTTCGGCGGATAAAAATGTTTTTGATATTCAACAGGGAGTTGCCATTGGGATTTTTGTGAAGTTGCCGGAAGGAAATAAAAAAGATGAAGAATTGGCGACGGTTTACCATCAAGATTTATGGGGAGAAAGGGAGTTATTTGGAGAAACCGCCAAAGGTAAGGAATTGGTGGGAGGGAAATATTATTGGTTGGCGGAAAATGATGTTAGTTCGACGGAGTGGGAGGCTTTAAAACCGAGTTCGCCTTTTTATTTATTTAAACCGCAAAATACGGATTTATTAGCGGAGTATCAAAAGGGTTGGAAAGTTACTGAATTAATGCCGGTTAATAGCGTTGGTATTGTCACTGCCAGGGATAAATTAACTATTGGTTTTACTAAGGACGAGATTTGGAAAATTGTAACTAATTTTGTGGCTTTGTCGGTGGAGGCAGCGAGGGAAAAATATGATTTAGGTAAAGATAGCAGAGATTGGAAGGTTGAGTTGGCGCAAAAAGACTTAAAAAAATCTGACATTTCTCAAAGTAAAATTGCCTCCATTCTTTATCGACCTTTCGATTTTCGCTATACCTATTACACGGGAAATTCGAGAGGTTTTCATTGTACGCCCAGGGGGGAGGTTATGGAGAATATGTTAAGGGGAGATAATGTGGGTTTGATAGCAAACAGACAGGTTAAATTAGAAAAGGTGACGCATTTTAGCGTGGGGCGATCGCTTGTAGATCGTCACGTTTTAGAAACGGGCAATGCTTCTGGATATTTCTTTCCTCTCTACCTCTACCCCAAAGATAATCCGACTCTGTTCGATCGCCCCTCAACTAATGCCAAAGGAGGGCGATCGCCTAACCTCGCCCCAGAATTTATCGAAGATTTCTCGACTCGTTTGGGCATGGAATTTATCGCCGACGGCAAGGGCGATCGCAAGACGAGTTTCGGCCCGGAAGACATCTTTAATTATATGTATGCAGTTTTCCACTCTCCCACCTACCGCCAGGGTTACGCCGAATTTCTCAAAACCGACTTCCCCCGCCTGCCCCTAACATCCAGCGTTAGTCTCTTCTGGGAGTTGGCGGCGAAGGGCGATCGCCTCGTTAACCTCCACTTGATGAAAGCAACGGCAGCGGAAATTGTCTCTTACTCGGAAACTGGAGACGATAAAATCGATAAAGTTCGCTATACGGCACCCAAAGGCAACTCTGGCGGTAAAGTTTGGATAAATAAGGACCAGTATTTTGAGGGAGTGTCGCCGCAAGTGTGGAATTTATACATCGGCGGGTATCAAGTTTGCCAGAAGTGGTTAAAGGATCGCAAGGGGAGGGAGTTAGATTATGAGGAAATTAACTGCTATCAAAATATCGTTGCTGCCTTGGCAGAAACCATAGTTTTGATGGAAGAGATAGACGCTCTTATGGATGGGACAGTAAGTAGGTAGGCAAAAATATTTGCAGAAAATTTTCCCCGTAGAACAGACATCTTGTCTGTTCGGTGTCTAATTAATTTGGCACTCCTACTTAATAGGATAGCGAAGAAACAGTAACAATTTATCGCCCCACGGGAGAAGCGATCGAACTTGCAGGGGATGACATCTTAACTGTTCCCGAACTTTTCCCCGGTTGGGAGATTATGCTAGAATACCCATATCTAATAGGAGACCAAAGTTATGTCCAACGTAACAGTCAAAGACCTAGAAATACTGCAAACCCTCTCCAACCAAGCGGGTTTTGACTACCAATTTGAACTAGAAAGCGGGAAAATATCAGTCATGGGACCATCAGATATCGTATCGAGCGAAATAACTATGCGTTTAGGCGCTTCTATTTATGCCTGGGTAAATCCTCGTCGCTTGGGACGAGTGTTAGACTCCGCTGGAGGTTTTATTTTACCCGATCGCAATCTCAAAGCACCAGATGTCTCTTTTGTCAAAGCAGAACGCTTGCGGCGCAGCATCCGTTACTTTGCAGAAATGGTTCCAGATTTAGCAGTAGAAATTAAATCCCAAAGCGACCGGATCCCGCCCCTCCAAAAAAAACTCAAGAAATACATCGAGCTGGGAGTGCAAGTAGGAATTTTAATCGACCCCGACGAAGAAACAGTAACAATTTATCGCCCCACGGGAGAAGCGATCGAACTTGCAGGAGATGACATCTTAACTATTCCCGAACTCTTCCCCGGTTGGGAGATATCTATTTGGGAACTTTGGCCGCCAGTCTTTGACGAGGAAGAGTAAATCGAAATTAAGAAACCCGGTTTTTGCGAAAAACCGGGTTTCTGGGCGATGTGTAGCGATTCAAACTAAATAAATTCAACGTGTTGGCACATAGACTCCACGGTTTGAACCTCCCAAATACGAACGAGAGCCTTAACAATTTCCCCAATACTTTTACTTTGCTGGTGGCAATAGATAATTCCCGCGTGTTCCACCCCACCTCGATGCAGCCTCAGAAAGTCCGCATCGTGAGTAAAAACTACACGCCCCTGCCCCAAAGCAAAAGCTAAATGTTCCTCATCCGACACCCCCATCAGCTCGACCTCTGGAGTAGTCGTCACATCAATTTCGCGCCGCCTCAAACCATCCGCGATCGCTCTCTCAACGCTCTCATCTAAATGAAACTTAATTTTTTCCGCCATCATCCAATCTCCAACTATTTAGGCATTTTGGAAGGAATTTCAGCTTGCATCTCCCTCACTAAATCTTCATCCTCTTGCATTTGCCGTCGGATTTCCTGGAAATGGTCGTGGTAATAAGCCAAAGCGGCATAAACATCGGCTAAAGTAATAGTTGGATATCGAGACACGATTTCATCGGGAGACATCCCCTTTTGCTCGTGCCAAACTACCACATCTTGGACCCGAATTCGATGGCCGGCAATTCGAGCCCTGCCGCCGCAAACGCCGGCTGTTACCTCAATATGTTTGGATGTTACCGTTGTCATAAACAGAATTTGAGTTAACCGAACAAAAGAGATTATAACACAACAACCAACAATTTCTCAACTTTCCACAGATTTTTGCTAAAACTCCTTGACAAACCTAACCCTTTAGATTTATAATTGCCGAAAGAAACCCGGTTTTTTCAAAAAACCGGGTTTCTGGGCGCGAACAGGCAAGATGCCTGTTCTACGGGGGGCGAAAAAGCGATCGCTACAAACGACCTACAAACAGTTACCATGAATTTAGAATCATTAATTAAACTCAATCGAACTATTAGAGTAATAGGCTTCGACGACGCCCCATTTAAAAGAGGAAGCGGCGAAAAAGTATCGGTGGCGGGAATCATTTGTGGGGGCACCAGGTTTGAGGGAATGTTATGGGGAGAATTGCAAGGAGACGGGTTCGACTCCACCGAAACTCTCTGCGATTTATTGCTTAATAGTAAATTCCTAAATCAACTCCATTTAGTATTAATAGATGGCATCGGTTTCGGCGGTTTTAATGTAGTCGATTTACCCCTTTTAGCCGAGAGATTGCAACTGCCCTGCGTGGCGGTGATGCGTCGCTATCCTAATTTTAAAAAAATCGAAGAAGCGATGCAGCGCTTACCAAATTTTGAGGCGCGAAATAACCTGTTAAAAAGGGCGGGCGAAATTCATCATTACCCGCCTTTTTTCTTTCAAGTTTGCGGCGAAGAACCACAAATAATTGCCGCCGCTTTAGCAAAGTTGACCGACACCGGCAAAGTTCCAGAAGCCCTCCGTCTGGCACATTTAATCGGTGCCGCCGTCATCAAGGGAGAGAGTGGAAGTTCTGCTTAAAAAGTTCGTAGTAACGACTTTAGTCGTTCTGGGGATTACGACTAAAGTCGTTACTACGAACTTTTTCAATCCTTTAATTATTCATTTAAGTTCATAATTAATCCGTTTTTTATCAATTGTCAATTGTCCATGGTTAATTGTAAAAGATAATTGCGTTACTGGCGCTGACTTGCTTGCCTTTCCGCCGTCCAGTGGCGGTCGGAAGATTGATAAATTTTCACTCCTTCTAAACCGACAGTTTCTATCATTTCTTTTACTTCATCCACGGTAAAAGCTGCTTTTAAAGAATCTCTAAATAAACCTCGCTGGCGTTCGTTACAGTCTGCCGCATATTTGTTAACAAAGTCCTCGGTTATTTCCTCGTTTTCCGGTCGCAACAAATCTCTAATAAAAATGCCGCCACCGGGTTTTAAAACTCGTTTTACTTCCTGCCAAAAAGGTAGCGGATCCGGCAAATGGTGAACGATGCTGTTAGAGATTACGGCATCAAAGTTACGGTCTGGATAGGGCAGATTTTTAGCATCGACTAATTCTAATTTGATTCTTTCTTCCAAACCTGCTTCTTTAATATTTTTCTCCCCAATAATCAGCATATTTTGGGATAAGTCGATGCCGATAATTTGCCATGCCAAACGTTCTTGACAAATAAAGATTGGTATTCTGGCGGTACCGGTGCCTGCATCTAAAATTAAACCTTTTTCCGGTCCGATTTCGAGAGCTTTTTGGGCAAAGGCTTTGTTAACTTCTACAAAGTCCATCGCGTCATATTCCGCCGCTTCTTCCCAGGTATCCATTACTTCTGGTTCTAGGATTCTTTTCATAGTTAATTGTTAGTTGCTAATTGTTAATTTAGCATATTTGGGAATATTTGTCAAGGGTTATACTCAACACGGGAAGGAATTGCGTTTCTCATACTCCTACTCTTACTCATACTCATACTCAAAAAGAGAGTTTTTCTGAAAAGAAGAAAAACGAATTTTCTGTCCGTGCCGAGTATAGATTTATCGTGCTATGATAGTCTTAAAAAGTCACTGTTTTTAAATACTTTTCCAATTGAGGGCTCCAATTGAGGGAATAAACTAAAACTAACCGATGAAAACAGACCACATCTTTTACCGCATTTTCAAAGAATTACCCGACACTTTTTTCGAGTTGTGGGGCGAGTCGCCAGAAATGGCTAACGATTACCGTTTTGATGCGGTAGAATTAAAGCAAACTGCTTTTAGAATAGATGGGGTATTTTTGCCCCTAGACCCGGAAAACCCGATTTATTTTGGGGAGGTCCAATTTCAAAAAGACCCTAGCATTTATATTCGTTTGTTTTCAGAGATCTTTACTTATATCCGAGAAAACAACCCGAGTTTGCGTTGGCGTGCTATGGTTATTTTTAGGAGCCGTAGTATCGAGCCAACTGTCAGACAGAGGGAATCGGTTCAACCCCTTTTAGATTCTCCTCTGGTAAAGCGGATCTATTTGAACGAGCTAACAGCTAATGAAAATAGTTCCTTGGGGGTGCAAATTATTCGCTTAGTAGTCGCTAAAAAAAGGCAATTTTTAGAAGAAATAACCGAGTTAATCGATAGGGTAAAAAAACAATTCACCCACGAACCTACCCGGTTGGAATTGCTGAATTTATTAGAGGCTATTATTATAGCCAAGTTACCAAAAATGAGTCGTCAGGAGTTAGAAGTTATGTTTGGAGTTGAGGATTTGAGAAATACTCGGTTTGCGCAAGAATTGATGGCAGAAGGGGAAGAAATTGGTGAATTACGAGGAAAATTAGAAGCTAAATTGCAGATAATTCCTCCTTTATTACAAGAAGGTTTTTCTCCCGAAAAAATTGCTGCAATTCTTCAATTAGACTTGGAAAAAGTCCGAGAATACATTAATAACATTAATTGAAGTAATTAGTCTCTAATCAAACAAGTAACCTGGTTAATTTTTGAGGTACAACAACAATTTACCGAGGAAATTACCAGGTTACTAATTTTGAAGTTATAAAAAATGAGTCGTCAGGAGTTAGAAGTTATGTTTGGAGTTGAGGATTTGAGAAACACTCGGTTTGCGCAAGAATTGATTGCGGAAGGGGAGGAAATTGGTGAATTACGAGGAAAAATAGAAACTAAATTGCAGATAATTCCTCCTTTATTAGCCAAAGGTTTTTCAGTTAAGGAAATAGCTGAAGTCCTTCAATTAGAACTAGAGCAAGTTCGAGAGTTCATTAATAAGATGAATTGAGGTATAGCAATTCTAAATCATTCGTGTAAAATTTTTTCTGACAAATAAAACTGTAGGGGCAAAGCATTCGGGCGTTAATTTTTGATAAAAAACATAGATTTTGATGTCCGAATGCTTTGCCCCCACCCAACATTTAATTTTTTGTACTTCAAAGTAGTTATAAAATTTTTAGGATTGCTATAATTAGTCTCTAATCAAACAAGTAACCTGGTTAATTTATAAGGTACAACAACAATTTACTAATTTTGAAGTGGAGCAAAGCGGAGCCCAACAAATATGTCGGGTTCCACTGCGTTCCACCCGACCTACAAGAGGCTATTATTTTAGCCAAGTTACCAAAAATGAGTCGTCAGGAGTTAGAAGTTATGTTTGGAGTTGAGGATTTGAGAAATACTCGGTTTGCGCAAGAATTGATTGCGGAAGGGGAGGAAAAATCTAAATTTAAAGATGAATTGTTAATTGTTAATTGTTAATTGATATTACCTATTCTACCGCACCTAAGTTCTGGAGAAGGTATTTTCCAGCGACAGTTAAACCTCTGGTTTCTGCAATTTTCATCCCTTCGCAAGGTCCGGGCACTTTCAAAGTTTGCCAAGAACGATCGCTCTTTAAATTCCAACATTTAATCTTACCGTCCAAACTACCGCTAATAATAGTTTCGCTACCCGGACTAATGCCCACCGACACAACCCGATCGCTATGTTCCCTAAAAGTTCTCAAACATCGTTTGCTGGCAACTTCCCAAATTTTAAGAGTTGTGTCTTGACTGCCGCTAGCGATAAACTTACCGTTAGAGCTAAATTTTACCGACCACACTACATCTCTATGTTCCTCAAAAGTTGCCAGACATTTTCCCCCGTCGAGCTCCCAAAGTTTTACAGTGCGATCGTCGCTGCCGCTGACTAATAATTTGCCATCGGAACTAAAGGCGATCGCTCTAATATTCCCCTCGTGTCCCTCTAAGGTCTGCAAACACTTACCCTGAGAAACATCCCAGATTTTTATCGCGCGATCGTCGCCACCGCTGCCGAGAAGTTCCCCCTTCGGACTAAAAGCTACCGTCCACACCCAGCTAGCGTGACCTTCTAACAAGCGATAATTACCAGCTTGCCAATCCCAGAGTTTCACCGTCGCACTTTGTCCGCCGCTGGCAAGAAAGCGACTGTCGGAACTAAAAGCTACCGTCCAGATACCCCCTTGATAGGTTTTTTCTTTATATCTTAAGATTTTAATACACTCCCCGCTGGTAACATCCCACAGCCTAATAGTTTCGTCATCGCCGCTGCTCGCCACCATCCTACCGTCGGCACTACAATCAACAGACCAAATCCAGGCAGTGTGCCCGCTTAAGGCTTTCACACATTCTCCGGTGCTAACGTTCCACAGTCTTACTCGATGGTCTAAGTGAGCGCTGGCAATAATCTCATTTTCCCCCTTACACCGGGCAGGACTATATGCCACAGACCAAATCCAATTAGTATGCCCGTGGAGGGTTTTGGTACATTTTCCCGTTCGCGGGTTCCAGATTTTTAAAATTTGGTCGTTATCGCCGCTGGCAACAGTTTGACCGTCGGCGCTGAAGGCAAGGGCTCTAATGCCAGTTTGATGCCCTCTCCCGGTGGCAAAGCATTCTCCCGTTTCCAAGTTCCAAAATTTTACTAATGGCTTAAAAGACGCGCTGACTAGGGTTTCGCCGTCGGGACTAAAGGCTAACACTTTGATTTCTTTTTCGTGTCCGGTTAAAATATCCTCGCATTTTCCCTCCTCGACGTTCCAGAGTCTAATATCTTTATCGAAGCCGCAACTGGCTATAGTTTCGCCATCGGGACTGAATGCCACGGACCAGATGGCATCTGTATGACCCAACAAAGTTCTAACGCAAGTACCGGTTTCTACGTCCCAGAGTTCGATCGATTTGTCGTAACTGCCGGAGGCTAACAACTTGCCATCGGGACTAAAGGCCACGCTTAAAACCCAACCGTTATGACCCGTTAAGGTTTTCAGACATTGGCCGGTGTTGGCATCCCAGAGGTTAATCGTATTATCGTTACTGCCGCTGGCGACGGTCTGCCCGTCGGGACTAAAGGCAACCGTCCAAATCCAATCCGTATGTTTTTCGAGGTCGTACAAACATTCCCTAGTTTCCAGGTTCCACAGTTTCAGGGTGGCATCTATACTGCTGCTGGCTAGTTTTTTCCCGTCGGGACTAAATGCGAGAGATACCACCCACCAACCGTGTTTTTGCAAAACTCCTATTTCTTGTAGGTCTGTGGTTCTTAACAGATGAATTTCTCCGTGAGAATCTCCCACCGCTAAAATTGTGTTATCGGGACTGAATGCCAGGCTATGAACTCCCCCAAAAGCTTGAGGAAAAACGGATTTACTTAAGTCGCAGTAAGAAAAGTCAACATCGTGTAAGTTGACGTCTTGGAGGTAGGCTTGCCAAATCGCGAGCCCGGAGAAGTTATAACCTTGTAGGTTAACGTTAGCATGGTTTAAAAAATTGATAATATTTCCTCCTGCATATCCCGGTTTATTTGGGGAATCGCGGCGCAATTTTAAGATGAGTTTTTGCCAGTGTTTTTCTAATTTTTCTTGACTGTTCAAGCGTTCGGTTAATCTGGCTGTAATCGGTCGAACGAGAGTTCTAATTTGAGTTTCTCTGACGTAATCTTTAGCTTCGGCTTGAATTAAAGCGTGACTGTTAAAGATGTCTATTTCGCCTTCGATAATTTCGGCAAAAACTCGGTCGATTAAAAAGTCGGTGACGTATTCGATTAACATGGGTTGGAGGGAAAATTGTTTGCCGCCGTCGCTTTTTTCTAGGGGTAGTTTGCTTTGGAGCGATCGCATATTTTCCCCGACTTTTTCCTTGGCATCAATAGTCACCAAATTATCTTGTAATTCTGCAATTGTCATCGGTTCCCGATGAATTGCCAGCCACAATACTATTTCTTTTTCTCTATCTGACAACCGCTGGAAGTGAAAGTCTAATAATTCTCGAATGCCTGCAAAAACCGTTCTTCCCGTTTGAAAAAAATCTGCCAAATTCCCGGCAAATTCACTTTTGATATGATTGGCGGCTAATTTTAAAGCTAAAGGGTTGCCGTTGTAATATTCTATTAATTTTTTCCATTCCGCTTCCGACCATGAAAAATCGCCGATGTCGCCAAAAATATCTTTTCCCGCATCCAAATCTAACCCCCGCAATTCTAAGCAGCGAACAGGTTGATTTTGTCCTTCTAAACGCTGAAGATTAAGAAGTCTTTCGCGACTGGTAAAGAGCAAACAACTTTCGTGAGGAACTTCGCCAATTTTTCTGAAAAGTTGACCGTAATTTTCATAGCCTCGTTTGTATTCTCCGGCGTAGGTTCCTCCTTCTAAAATTGATTCGAGATTATCTAAAATGATGAGGCAGCGATGGTTTTTTAAGTGTTTGAGTAAGCTCGATATTTGCTTGTCTGTGGTATCGGGTAAGTTGCGGTTTTTTTGGCGGGAGAGAAACTGAAGTAAGTCGGGGAGAAGTTGGGTTATGGGTGGGACGTTGATGAGCGATCGCCAGATAATGTATTCAAATTCATCTCGAACTGTTCGGGCTAATTTTACCGATAAATCAGTTTTGCCGATACCGCCCTTGCCTAATTTTACCGATACATGAGTTTTGCCGATACCGCCAATGCCGACAATTCCTACCAGACGGCAGCGATCGTCTATTATCCACTGTCTGAGTATAGCAGTTTCCGTCTCTCTGCCAAAGAAAGTCGAGACATCGGGAACATCCTCCCAGTCATCGTAGTGGGGAGGGTTTGCGTCAACAACTGACTCCCAGTCATCCACTCCCACCCCTTGACAAATTGCTTGAAAGTATTCTTTTCGGATAGGTTTGCGCAACCAAAATTTCTTTAAAAGCGAAACCGATACTCCTGCTTCGTCGGCCCACATAGAAGCTTGCTTGTTCCAGCCCTTCTTTATTCTCTTTGGGTCGATGGTTTTGTCTAATCCTTCTTGAGAGGCCCTAACAGAATCGTTGATAGGCATATTTGCTCCCCATCTGATACTTTATTAGGTTATAGTTTACCCCATTTTTTTGTAAAATACCACAGTAGCTAATAATTCATGTTTGGGATTCAATTTACCGATTGTTAGGCCAGGTTTGTATAAGTCCAGCCTGGGGGGTCGGGCCCAAATCCTTCTGAGGATGGCCCAAATCTGGTTTCGGTGGCCCTGAGAGCTTGGCCAGTTGATTAAAAAATGTAGGTCGGGCTCCGTGAAACGAAACCCAACAGTTAGTGGGCCTTTCAGCTTGGTTGGCGGCGGATGTTGTGGAGCCCCCCGCCTCTCGATTTGAGATTGCTATAATCATAGGTCAGATTCGTCTATTTTTCAATGATTTCTTTTTAAAATTAGTAAATTATGAAAGGCTACATACAAGGAAAAACAATTATTCTCTTAGAAACTTTACCCGAAAATTTTAAAGAAGGCGATGAAGTAGATATTTTAATTACTCCAAAGTCAACAGATAATTATCCTTTTCCAACTTTTGAATTAGGAGTTAAAGACGAATATATTAGTAGAGAAAAAGTTTATGAACGAGAAGAGAATATTATTTGATACAAATGTTTTAGTTTACGCCCACGATCGCTCTGCAACTTATCATACAGATTCCGCAGAACTGTTAAAAATGGCAGTAGAAAATAAGATTCGGGGAGTATTGGGAGAACAAAACATTATCGAACTCTACAGGATTTTAACTAATCCCACTGCCATGAAAGGAAAGCCTTTAACACCAGCGCCAGCCAATAATTTAATTAGAGATACTTATTTAAAAGGTACTTTTGAAGTTGTTTATCCCGTAAGTAAAACTTTAGAGCGAGTTTTGCAGTTAGCTGTTAGTCATAATGTCACTTCAGCCAAGATTTTTGACATTCGCCTGGCTGCATTAGTTTTAGAGTCAAATATTGATTATTTTGCAACTTATAACATTACTCATTTTCGGGGAATACCAGGGTTAAATCCCATGATACCTCCAGAAATTATCGAGGCGATCGCTTCTGAAATATAGCAATCCTATTTAAGTCGCGAACAAAAACGAGATGTAGGGGCAAAGCATTCGGGCGGTAAATCTGGACAAGAAGCATTAATTTAGATGTCCGTTTCGTTGGCCCCCACCCCGCGTTTAACCTTTAGGATTGCTATATCTATATCGGGATTCAAATGCAAAACAGCTTTTTTTAGCTTTGGCGACAAATTTTCATCAATTAAGAAACGAATTTTCATAGACTGCTCTCCATTTCTTCCTGCCGTCCCTGCTTAATTGCCCGGACTTTTTCCACTACTGGCGGAGCTGGTTTTGCCCTCCATTCCCGATAGGCAGTTTCCTCCTCTCGTCGCAAACGTGCCAGATAAGCATCAATTTGCGATCGCTTCTGGAGATAATAAGTAATAGTCGCGTAAATTTTCTCCAAACTCAAACCCGGATATTCGGCAGCTATTTCTTCTGGGGAAAAACCCAACAAAAAATAATTCAGGACGTTATGAATGCCAAGGCGATGACCTTTAATGCCGATGTAATCTGAGTATGAAAAATCAAAATAATCTTCCAGTTGCATTAATACTCCTTTGAAGGTTCTCGTTCTTCTTAGATTGTAGCTTCGATAAGGGTTTTTTACTCTGCCTTTATTGGTCTATGGCCCTAGCAAACTTGTTGTTAGTTTATGCAAAAAACGAGATGTAGGGGCAAAGCATTCGTGCCATAAATCTGGATAAAAAGCATAAATGTTGATGTCCGTTTCGTTTGCCCCCACCACACATTTAAGCTTTAGGATTTTTATCTGATTACAAAAAAATAAATAATTAACAATTGGGTTGTTGGTGGGCCTTTAAGGTTGCTTGGCAGCGGATTTTATAGCGGATGTAGCGGATGGGTTGTTGGTGGGCCTTTGGGCATTAAGGAAAAAAAATTTATAGCAATCCTATTTAAGTTGTGAAAAAAAACGAACAAACCTCCATTCCCCGGCCCTGCCACCTTGACTAAGGGAGGGCCGGGGAATTTTACTATGTCTGGCCCTTTTCAAGAGTTTTTCCAAAGATAACCCAAAGATATCCAAAGGTAGCCAACAGCCAAGATTTTTTCTTCCATAGTGGTAACAAGACCTTACAACGCTGGTTTGAGACGGTTATTGTACTGGTCTGGCGTTGGGTGGGACCGGTATTTTTTGGACAAAGTATCCCTGTTATCTTAGAAACCCGGTTTTTTGGAAAAACCGGGTTTCTGGACAAACCCGGTTTCTGGACAAACCCGGTTTCTGGACCGACTCCCGAGAACGTTTCCTTGGATGCCAACTGGAGATGGCCCAAACTCTTTGGACTTCTCCTTATTTGGACTTTTTGTTGTTAATTAAAAATCAAAAAACAAAAAAGATGTTTTGTATTGAAGAATACATTTGGCGTCAATAATGTGAAGGGATATTACGACAATGTTAACAATTGTTACAGTTTTAGCAAATCGACGTAAAAAACGGAGGTTTTTGCAAATAGATCCAGGCCGGTTTTTAAAAACCCTATCGATAGGGGTTAAAAGTTAAATAATGTAAAATTTGATTTTTAATCGGAAAAAAGAGCTTACAATAGTTTGCGATCGATAAATTTAATTCCTTGGTAGGTGAGGTCGGATGGTTTTGCTAAAAAAGCCTCCTCGAAGGAATTGTTAAGGGTGCGATCGCGATCGGGGAAGCATCGTTAAATTGGATTGAGATAAAGATATCTGTCAGAGAAAGGTGGAAATCGCAGTTTCTCTGACGCGGGGGACTTATTGTCACAAATTAGACTACTTTGTGGGTTGGGTGAAAGGATTTCCAAAGGTAGTCAACCGTCAAGATTTTTTATCCCATATTGGTTACAAGACCTTAAAAAACTGCTTTTAGGTCAGAGTTTTATACAAAAAATCAAACCCATCATGGAGCGACTGAAAAATGAAAAAACAATCATAACAAGGGCATTTAATTGAAACTGCCGTTGAATTAACAAAAGCTTTAAACCGAACTGCAGATAAGCATCTTCCAGAGGAATTAGCAGGAATTGTTAAATTGCACGCAGGAATTGCTGTTGGGAGTGCATTTATTCCAATACCCGGTGCCGACATTGCTGCAGCGGCGACTAACACTTGGACAATGTATGTGCGTATAAACAAAGAACTTGGGCTTCCATTCGCTGAAAACTTGGTAAAAAGTTTGGCAACCGGGATTATAACAAATTTGGGAGCCAATCTTACGTTACTTTTAGTTGCGGGGAGTGCCTTGAAATTTATACCCGGGCTTGGCTCATTGGGTGGTGCTGCCCTAATGGGTGCCAGTATTTACGGAGTCACAATCGCGGCAGGGATTATTTACATGAAAGCGGTTACGCAATTGCTTAATGCTAAGAATGCAAAGCAATTTAATGAAGAAAACTTAAAAGCAACGGTTGATGAAATCATGGATGACAAAGAATCTATTCGGGTAATTTTCAAAACAGCAAAAGAGAGTTACAAAGAATAATAACCCTTGTTAGCGTCTGATGAAGATTTTGCCGTCAACTCGCGATCGAGAGTTTCTAGAGAACCTAGCCAAGACATTTGTTTGTAAAACTTGAAACTCGATTACAAACATATTAACCCCTTACTTACACTAACCATGAACAATAACAAAACAACCAATTCATCTCAAAAATTAACCCGCATCTTTTCTGCGGTAATAGCCACAACCACCCTTGCATTGGGAAACGTTCCCAACGCGCAAGCTGGTAGCTTTTCCTTCACCACGGAAAGCAGTTTTCAAAA
>CAZUCT010000001.1:15908-24833 GCA_964619285.1 uncultured bacterium
TACCTTTTCCAACACAAATAACACGCAAAGCATCGTTCAAAATGCCTTAATGAACGCCCCTAACTCGACTAGCACTGAAGGGGCTAACTTTTCCTTCACCACGGGAAGCAGTTTTCAAAATACCTTTTCCAACACAAATAACACGCAAAGCATCGTTCAAAATGCCTTAATGAACCCCCCTAGCTCTACCAGCAATTCCACTGGTGGCTGTATGTTCGCGAATCAGTCTTTAAATCAGTCTGCCGGGAATCAGTTTTTAACTCAGTCTATAACTCAGTCTTTATCGATGTGCGCCCCCACGCGACCGGGAATATCTATTTCGATACCGGGTAGCTCCAAAACAGAAGTGGATGGGAGCGACTGGAAGGCTAAAATTTTAGCCGATCTAGCCGATCTAGACTCTACTGAGATAGTCAGCCAAACCAACGATCCTACCGAAACCGCCAGTTTTGACCAAATACCAATACCCGAGCCCTCCACCGAACCAGAAAGTGTACCCGAGCCTTCAACTCTATTGGGTAGCATTTTGGCTTTTACCGCAATGGTCCTGCGGCGGCGAGTTACAACCCGCAAGTAGTTGGCTGCAAATCTAACACTTCGTTAAATCAACAGTAGGGTAGTAAATTTTTAACTTACACCCTACCAAAAGTTATTCGCAGACACCACAATTAGCAATTAGCGAGAAGTTTTTGGTTATCTTCAAAGGTGACTTAAACCCTATTTGATGTTCCAACAATTCGTTACTGATTCCCTAACTTTTAAAATGAAAATAGAAGCGATCGCTCAATTAAATCGAACACAAATACAAGATTTACACCAACTTTATCAATGGACTTGGTGGGGTAAAGAACGAACTCTTCCCGACATACAAAAAATGCTGCAAAATACCGATTTAATTGTCGGTTATTGCGAAGTTAAAACTAAAAAAATAGTAGCTTTTGCTAGGGTTTTAACAGATTATGTTTATAGAGCTGTTATTTGGGATGTAATTGTTGCAGAGTCCTATCGAAAGCAAGGTTTGGGAAAAGCTTTAATGGAAGACTACTTTGTAGGTTGGGTGAAACGAAGTGAAACCCAACAGCAATGGGTGACATCGCTATTTAATTAACTATTGGGAAATTTACCAAAAAGAGGTACTAATAATGGATGGTATTTTTAACTCGGAAACGCCTTCTTTCGTTCCAGAAACTGAGCTTCTGGGAATAGGTCAGATTGAGAAGGAGAATTTTGGTTTGGGAGGCGATCGCTTTGCCGGAACAATGGCCTTGGGATTGCCCGAAGAAACGACTCCTTATTATATAGAAGAAGGGCAGGCAAATTTGCTTTTAAATGGCCAAAATGAAGGGACGGGAAACGGCCATTTCTTATTAGGAGGTTCTGGATATCTGGACGCAGATAGCGGGGGAGATTTTATGACGGGCCAGACTGAGGAAATCTCCCAGAAAGAAGGCGGAGATTTGCTGACTGGTGGCGGCCTGGCGATTGAGAAAATGGTGGCAGAGGCGGTGCCAACAGTTCGGGAGATGCTGGAAGGGTTTGCCCAGAAACCGGAGTTTGAAGTTGAGATGGGGTTGGCTTTTGGTAATAGTGACGCGGGGGAGAAAGCGAAGGTTTTAAAAGCAGCTTTGTCTGGGGAATATTTGGAGGTTTTGGGAGGAATTGAGATTGTAAATCGCGATTTAATTAATGGGGCGAATGGTGCTTTTGCGGGAGAGACGGAAACGATTTATTTGGCGCGGGAATTTGTGTGGAAAAATCTGGGGGATGTGGGGGCAATTATTCCTGTAATTGTTGAGGAGTTCGGTCATTATTTAGACTGGGAATTTAATAGTATTGATGCGCCAGGGGATGAGGGGGAAATATTTGCGAGTTTTGTGTTGGGCGAGGAGTTGAGTTTGCCAGAGTTTTGGGGGATGAAGGTGGAGGATGATGGGGCGATCGGGTTTTTGGATGGGAGGATGGTGAGTATTGAACGGCAGGTAGAAAACGTCACTCAGAAAGATACTCTTAATTTCTCTGCTGGAGGCATTAGTAATTGGTCAAATTCTCCTATAGATGATAGTCGGCAATTTGATTGGAGTTTATTTAATGAAAGCCTCAATCTACCACAAGGTCAATTCAACTTTGGTGCTGGAGCTGTTACTGGGAACTGGGAACTGACATCAGGGTTAGAGGCTTCTGTATTTGCTACAATTGGAAACTTAGGAAGTGCTGAATTTTCTTACCCCATAGATTTATTTGTTAGCATACCAGAATCAGTGGAATTAGGAGAAACTTTCACCCTCAAAACTGGTGTTGCTCAAAAAACTGAAGATGCAGCTTTTAGTTCAGCTAGCCAAGTTGCTGAGTTGCCTAACGCAGGATTAAAATTTACTTTAAATCCACTTACTGCAAAAATCACAGACGTAAATGTTAACACATTTTTGGGACAATTCAATAACGTTGTGGAGGTTGAAGTTGCAACACCTAGAATAGATGAAACAATAGATGTTCTTGGTTTGCTGAATGGTGAAATAGGCGATCCTCTTGGAGTTGCACAATTAAACTTTGCACGACCTGAAATTCAAGGAATAACTCCTAAAGAATCAGTCAATTTTGATTCTTCTTTACCAGAAATAGTTGCTTCTGGGACATCAAATAATGTTATAGAAGGTGAATTAGATTTAGACAGAATTTTAGCCTTTGGATTTCCAGTGTTGTTGGGACTTGGAGGAGAAAGAAAATTTTCTTTCCTTGGAGATAGAATTAGTGGGAAACTGAGTTACGATTTATTAGACATTAAACAGCGAATAGGGCTGGCTCTAGAACAAGAATTTACTTTTGACCCTAATGAAATAAATGTCACTATGGCATTAGATGAACAAACAGAGCAAACAGGAACAGTAAGCGATCGAGAAAAAGAATATACTTTTACAGCACCATCTGATGGTACTGGAGTTTTAGAAATTGAAGCTCAGTACGAACTTACAGGTGATTTAAGAAATGTTATTGGTGTTTTGCCTAGAGGTTCTGTTAATGTTACAGCCCTTCAAGGTGAAGCATCATTAAATGTAGATGATATTATTGAAGCTTCAACAAAATTAGGTCCTCTGTTATCTAGAGAATTTCCTGAAGGTGGTGTTGATTTCACAGATGCTTTTCCATTAATTGGTAGTCCAGCTATTAATGATGGTGATTCTGAGCCTTTGTTTCCAATTCTAAACACTATTAATACTTCTGAAATTAGTGGTGAAGAAGATGTCACTAAAAATTTAATTGCAGAGGTAACTTACTACATTCCCTATGGCTTACCAGTATCCATTTCAGATGCTAGCGTCACAGAAGGAGAAACTCTTGAATTTGTAGTCACCCTAACTGAACCATCCGATCGACCAGTTAGCGTCGATTACAGCAGCGAAAAAGGTAGCGGCACAGTTAACTTTGCCCCAGGAGAAACTACCCAAACAATTGAGATACCAACAACAGACGATCGAGCCGTAGAAGAAACAGAAACCTTTGAAATTACTCTCAATAACCCAAATGGTATCAGTTTCCCAGAAACATTACCCAATGGGGAATCTACAATTACCGCTACTGGCACGATTTTCGACGACGACGAAAAACCAGATCCCGATCCACCACAACCAAACCCCCGAGAATTTAACGACCCTCGTTACATCACCATCGACGGCAAATCTCTCGAATTTCAAGCTGCCGGAGAATTTACCCTAATCGAATCCGTTAACGACGACTACGAAATACAAATCCGACAGCAACCCGTAGGCAACAACCCCCTGAATAACGCCTCCGATGCCACCGCCGTTGCCACCACTCTCGGAGGGGCGCGAGTGGGACTCTATAAAGACGGTCAACAACTTTTAATTGATGGCACCCCCACCACCATACCCGATAACGAATACATTCCCGTTGGGGACGGTCGGATTTATCGCGAAGGCAACGTTTACAGTTTTATCTATCCTAAAGGCGACCAACTCATCGCCGCCATGACCCAAGACCGGATTAACGTCAGCCTCTTCTTTTCCCCAGAACGAAGGGATACGGTCAGGGGCATATTTGGCACATACAACGATAACCCCGACGATGACATTCTCAAACGCGATGGCACCGTTCTAAGCGGCTCTATTCCCTTAGAACAGCTTTACGGGGAATACGCCGATAGCTGGCGAATCAGTCCAGAGGAATCTCTATTCGACTACCAACCGGGCGAAGACACCAGCACCTATACCATTTTCAACTATCCCCGGAAAAAAATCGAACTCAGCGACCTAGATCCCGCTGACGTGGAAAGAGCCATCGAATTAATCGGCGATCGCCTCGAACTCATCGACCCCAACCTGCGCGATGGAGTCATTATCGACCTGATTCTCACCGGCTTTGACGAGACCGTAATTGAGGAAGCCGTTGGTGCCGGTTCCGTATCCGCAGGAAGCGTCAGTATATTAGACGAATTAGACGAATTGGGAGCCAAAGACGACTTCGCCTTTACCAATTCCAACGTTCCCGTCCAAATTGACGTCCTCAGCAACGACACCGTTACCCCCGACACTCCATTAGCGATCGCCAGCTTTGACCCCGTATCCAGCGGCGGCGGTAGCATCGCTCTGGACGACGGCGGCACCCCAGACGAACCAAGCGACGACCAACTTACCTACACCCCACCAACCAACTTCAGCGGTACCGACAAATTCCAATACACCGTATTTAACGGCGCAGAAGCAACCACCGGACTCGTAACGATCGTCGTCCCCGGCCTCAACCTCGCCAACCTCGACGGAAACAACGGCTTCGTCCTCGACGGCATCAACCCCGGCAACTTCTCAGGAGTCGCCGTCAGCAAAATAGGGGACTTCAACGGCGACAGCATCGACGACCTCAGCATCGGCGCCTTCGCAGCCGACCCCAACGGCAACAACGCCGCCGGCGAAAGCTACGTCATCTTTGGCACCAACAACGGCTTCCCCGCCAACCTCGACCTCGCCAACCTCGACGGCAGCAACGGCCTCACCCTCCAAGGCATAGACATCCAAGGACTCTCCGGCGGCGCTGTCGGTGGGGCGGGCGACATCAACAACGACGGCATCGACGACCTGATTATCGGCGCCTTCGGAGCCCCCGCCAACGGCAACAACAACGCCGGCAAAGCCTACGTCGTCTTCGGCAACAGCGGACTCCCCGCCAACATCGACCTCGCCAACCTCAACGGCGACAGCGGTTTCGTCCTCAGCGGCCTCAACGAATTTGACTACGCCGGAGTAGCCGTGGGCGGTGCCGGAGACATCAACAACGACGGCATCGACGACCTCTATATTAGCGCCCCCGGCCCTCTCAGCAGCCCTCCGAGCAAAACCTACATCGTCTTTGGCAGCGAAACCGGCTACCCCGCCAACATCGACCTATCCGCCCTCAACGGCAGCACCGGTTTTGTCATCAACGACTCTCGCGGCCTGGCGGGTAGCGACGTCAGCAAAGCCGGAGACATCAACAACGACGGCATCGCCGACTTAATTATCGGTGCCGACGAAGGTTCCGGCGACAGTTATGTAGTTTACGGCAGTTCCAGCTTCCCCGCCACCGTCGAACTGTCCGGCATCCTCAACGGCACTAACGGTTCCCAACTCGCCGCCACCGACATCTTAAACCCCGACGGCACCACCGTCCGAGGAGTCGGCGACGTCAACAACGACGGCATCGACGACCTCACGATCGCCGTCAGCGGCACCACCGTAGTTGACAACCTGCCGATAACTAAAGGTTATGTCATCTTTGGCGATCGCTCCCTACCCTCCCGTTTCGACCTGTCCGCCCTCAACGGCAGCAACGGTTTCGTTATTAACGACTTCAGCATCGATAACATCTTAGGCTTCTCCATCGGCGAAGTGGGCGACTTCAACCGAGACGGCATCGACGACATACTCATCGGCACCTCCCAAGCAGACACCAACGGCAACATCGACTCCGGTAAGAGCTATGTAGTCTTCGGCAAACGCGACGGCAACTTCCCCACCAACATCGATCTAGCTCGTCTCGACAGTCGCGACGGCTTAGTATTGAACGGTGTCGAGACGGAAGACTTGACCGGCAGCGCGGTGGACGGTGCCGGCGACCTCAATAACGACGGCATCAGCGACCTCATCGTTGGGGCCCCCGGCAGCTTGTTTAACGATGCCCCCGGCAAGAGTTACGTCGTCTTCGGCAGCGGCAACTTTGGCAGTTCGACAACCTTAGTCTTTGACGAGCTTTACTACCTGAGTCAAAATCCCGAAGTTGCCGATTTATTTGCCAGTGAGGCCTTGGCAAGCGGGTTAGAGCATTTTACTCGCTTTGGAGCCGGGGAAGAACGCGATTTCCGAGTTTTCTTGTTCAACGAAAATTCCTATCTGACGCAAAACCCAGAAGTTGCCAGTCTGGTTGCCAGCGGGGAGTTACGCAGCGGGTTAGAGCATTTTACCCGGTTCGGACAATTTGAAGAGCGATCGGCCGGTGCCTCGGAACAAAGTTCGATTCCGTTGAGGTTCGACGAAAACTACTATTTGAATCAAAATCCCGACGTCAGCGAAGCGGTGGAAGCCGGTGTATTTAGTAGCGGGTTCGACCATTATATTCAGGTCGGTCAGTTTCAGAGCCGTTTGACCAGCGCGTAATGGTGTTTTGGGTGGGGCGTCGGTTAAAAAAGCGATCGCCTTACCCAACAAACATTTACTTTTGAAAAACTTACCAATAGAGAGGTATTAACAATGGATGGTATTTTTAACTCGGAAACGTCTTCTTTCGTTCCAGAAACGGAGCTTCTGGGAATAGGCAACGTTGACAAAGAGAATTTTTCTCCGAACAATTTGTTGCCAAATTTAGAGACTAGGAGTGGTTCTAAGTCTAGTCAAGAAGCACCTGTTTATGTGTTCTATATTAATGGTGTGAGAAATGATAAAGCAACCTATAAAGACAGCGTAAATTTCATCAATAATTTTCTGAAAAAAGCAGGTGTTAATTCTCAAATTGTTGACACAACTTACAACCCAGATGGTAGAACAAAGGGTTTAGGAGATTTAATTGAGTCTGTTCAACAAGCCTGCGATCTGCGAATTCCTGGTAAAAGTGTGATTAACAATGCTGTCGATGCAATTTTAGCAAAGGAAAGGGTTGAGTGGAGGAAAGCTCAAGAGAGTTTGGGCGATATTCCCAAACCCAAGTTTTTAATTTTTGGCCATTCTCAGGGAAATTTCTTCGCTGAAAATGTAGTCGATACACTTCAGAAAGATTACCCCGGTATCGCTCAAAGAACTCGAATACTTGCCATATCAACGTTTACAGATTTTGAAAACCGCACCGACACTAACTTTGAGTTGAATGACGGTAGTGGTGAATTCAGCAAAGACACAGTTATTTACGATTATCTGTTGCGGAAAGACGATTTTCCCAATAGGTTGAAAAGTTTACCTTGTATTGAAATCCCTAATAACAAATACAATCTTCCAAGCTTACCTGGATTTAAAAAAGGTAGTGGACCTTTCGATTCTCACGACATCAAGAATTACCTTGACGATCCTGATGATAATACAGATGGATATCAAACTATCAACAGAAACAAGAAAGCTGTCAGAAAATCTTTTGAAGCAGCAAAAACTAAGGTGAACCAGTTGCTTAATGCTGAAGTGGCAAAAGTTAAGTGGATTTCTAAAACTGATAGTAATTGGAACGACCCTAAAAACTGGCAAGGTGGTGTAGTTCCCGGTCCCGATGATGACGTAGTGATTAATATTCCTCGTGCTAACCCGGTGATTACCATTCCTAATGATGTCACAGTTAAGAGCATATCTAGCGAAGAAAACATTGTTGTCAAAGGTTCTCTAACTGTAACGGTAGATGAATCGAAAATTAACGGAAATTTGACGGTTAGTCCAGGAGCGAGTCTTACTGTTAAAAATTTTGGTACTTACTTGCTAGCAACGGGTACAACAGTCATTAACAAAGCTAACTTATTTGCTGAAAATGGTGGTTTATTGAGCTTGCCGACAGTTAGCAGTTACACTGGTGGCGCATACGATTCCTACATTCAAGCAAAAGGCAAAGATAGCAAGATTCAGTTACCCGCACTAACTACACTAACAGGTAGTGGTGATAGCAGCTATCCAGTTTATGCCCGAGCTCGTGACGGTGCTACGGTTGACTTGGGCGCTAAAGCTGGTAAAACTGCTGTGACTAAATCAGTACAATTTGAAGCCGATGGAGTCGGTAGCAAAGTCAAAGCGGATAAATTAGCATCTGCCAATGGTTACGTCGATTTATTTGCCTCCAATCAAGGAACTTTAAAATTCCCAAAACTGAGTACATACAAAGGTGCTGCATACGATTCCTACATTCAAGCCAAGGACAAAGGCAGCAAGATAGAGTTACCCGCACTAACTACACTAACAGGTAGTGGTGATAGCAGCTATCCAGTTTATGCCCGAGCTCGTGACGGTGCTACGGTTGACTTGGGCGCTAAAGCTGGTAAAACTGCTGTGACTAAATCAGTACAATTTGAAGCCGATGGAGTCGGTAGCAAAGTCAAAGCGGATAAATTAGCATCTGCCAATGGTTACGTCGATTTATTTGCCTCCAATCAAGGAACTTTAAAATTCCCAAAACTGAGTACATACAAAGGTGCTGCATACGATTCCTACATTCAAGCCAAGGACAAAGGCAGCAAGATAGAGTTACCCGCACTAACTACACTAACAGGTAGTGGTGATAGCAGCTATCCAGTTTATGCCCGAGCTCGTGACGGTGCTACGGTTGACTTGGGCGCTAAAGCTGGTAAAACTGCTGTAACTAAATCGGTACAATTTGAAGCGGATGGAGTTGGTAGTACAGTCAAAGCTGATAAATTAGTATCTGCTAATGGCTACGTCGATCTATTTGCCTCCAATCAAGGGACTTTAAAATTCC
>CAZUCT010000001.1:24933-36591 GCA_964619285.1 uncultured bacterium
GGTGCTGCATACGATTCCTACATTCAAGCCAAGGACAAAGGCAGCAAGATAGAGTTACCCGCACTAACTACACTAACAGGTAGTGGTGATAGCAGCTATCCAGTTTATGCCCGAGCTCGTGACGGTGCTACGGTTGACTTGGGCGCTAAAGCTGGTAAAACTGCTGTGACTAAATCAGTACAATTTGAAGCCGATGGAGTCGGTAGCAAAGTCAAAGCGGATAAATTAGCATCTGCCAATGGTTACGTCGATTTATTTGCCTCCAATCAAGGGACTTTAAAATTCCCAAAACTGAGTACATACAATGGTGCTGCATACGATTCCTACATTCAAGCCAAGGACAAAGGCAGCAAGATAGAGTTGCCCGCGCTAACTAAGCTGACTGGTAGTCGCGATAGCAGCTATCCAGTTTATGCCAGGGCTCTTGATGGTGCTACGGTCGATGTCAGAAATCTGACTAATATCCCATCAGGGGCGTTTACCGTAGCTGCTGATGGTAAAGGCAGTAGCGTCAAAATTTCTGCTCTCCCCATCAAAAGAAAGCCTTCAATCATCAAAACCAACGGTGGAAAGGTTCAAAAAGTTTTCTCTAATAAGACTATCGAGGGCAGATCGAAAGACAATCTACTGAAGGAAGCCTCAAAAGACGATCTAATTAACGGTCAAGCTGGTGACGATACGCTGATAGGCAGTAATGGTAAAGATGTACTTTATGGAGTAAATGGGGATGATATATTAGATGGCGATGCGGGAAATGACACCCTCACCGGAGGACAGGGAGCAGATAAGTTTTTATTCAAGACCAAACGCAAATTTAAAAAGGACGATTTGGGTGTTGATACCATCGCTGACTTTCAACATAACATAGACGATATCATTCTCGACAAAACCACCTTTGCCAGTCTCAATAGTAAGGCGGGTAATGGCTTTAGTCGCAAGGAGGAATTTGCCGTCGTTAAAAACGACAACGTTGCCGCAAAAAGCCAAGCCGAAATCGTTTATAACTCCACCAACGGCAAATTATTCTACAACCCTAATGGTGCTGCTAATGGTTTTGGTGGGGGTGGTCTATTTGCAGATTTGACAGACGAACCAACATTAAGTCGGTCTGATTTTATCCTGCAAAATTAAATTGCTTCGTTCCCTGGTTCCCCACTTGAACTAGGGAACGACGAGGTGTTACCAGCCAAGAGCGATGACCCCTTCGGGCAAACACAGTTAAATCAACGGTAGGGCAATAAATTCTCAATTTACACCCTACCAGCAATTATTCCCATTCTAAAATTCAGGAGAAAATCGTGGACAACTTTTTAGCCGAAATAGATAACTCTTCATCAGTTTTAGCATTGGACAACGTTCATCGAGATGAAACGCCCCCCTTATCAACCTTTTCCGGTGGGGAAACTATCCTTACTAATCAAATTAACTCAACGCCCGACGATGAAATCTTGTTGCTTCCACCAACAACTGACCCATCTGAGGATTTGTTATTAGTGCCCCAGAACGCACCGGAAGCATTGAATTTAAGTCAAAATGTGGATGAGGTATCTCGGACGTCCTCGAAATTGGGTCGGGATTCCCTGACCGGTGAGACGGACGACCTTACCATTGGGGAGGCAGACACTCTGACTGGCGGTAATACCGACGAGGTAGAAATTGAGACGCGGGCAAGGAAGAAGCGGGACAAAGCGGGCAATAGCATGAAGAAGGCTCGCAATTTAGGGGTTTTGACGGACGATGAGAAGTTTAAGGAGTTTGTCGGTAAATCCGGCGGGAAGGACTTTTATAAGTTCAGGGTTAAGAAAAAGACCGATGTAGATATTGAGTTGCGCGGGTTGAGTGGTAATGCGGATTTGTATTTGCTGAATAACAAGGGGAAAGTTATTGAGAAGTCTGCCAAGGGTGGTAAGAGGGCAGAAGATATTGAACGAACTTTGAACCCAGGGAGTTATTATGTGCGGGTGCAGCCGAAGGGCAAAGTAAATGCTAATTACACTCTTAATTTGGATACCGGGTCGCCAGACATCGCGGGTAATAGTCTGAAGAAAGCTCACAACTTGGGAGTGTTGAAGGGTGATGAGAAGTTCCAGGAGTTTGTGGGTAGGTCAGATCGCAAGGACTTTTATAAGTTCAGCGTGAAGAAAAAAACGGATGTAGAAATTGACCTGCGCGAGTTGAGTGGGGATGCAGATTTGTACTTGCTGAATAACAAGGGGAAAGTTATTGAGAAGTCTGCCAAGGGTGGTAAGAGGGCAGAAGATATTGAACGAACTTTAAACCCTGGGAGTTATTATGTGCGGGTGCAGCCGAAGGGCAAGGCAAATGCTAATTACAATTTGAGTTTGGACACTACTTCGGCTAAGGGATCGAAGTTAGAATATGCACCCAATGAAATCCTAGTCAAGTTAAAGTCCGAGCCTACTGTCACTCAAGCTCAAAGCATGATGGCGAGCTACGGTGCTTTAGCCGTACAAAATCTAGTACAACCAGATCCAAATATTAATTCACCAGTGGAGCGCTGGCAACTCTTCAAGTTAAAGCCAGGCAGCGACATAGAAAAACTGCAAAGGCGCTTGAAGAAAGATTCTCGGGTTGAGCTAGCAGAACTAAATTACCAAGTTTCTATTAACTCAATACCGAACGATTCTAGCTTTGGCAGTCTTTGGGGATTAAATAATACAGGCAGCAACGGTGGAACGAGGGATGCCGATATTGATGCACCTGAAGCATGGGACACTCAAAAGGGCAGCAAAAACGTAGTCGTGGCGGTGGTTGACACCGGTGTAGATTACAATCACCCAGACTTAGCGGGCAATATCTGGAGGAATGCCGGGGAAATTCCTGGTAATTTCGTTGATGACGATCGCAATGGCTTTGTCGACGATGTTTATGGGTTTGATTGGGTCAACGGAGATGGCAACCCGATGGACGATAACAGTCACGGCACTCACGTTGCCGGCACTATTGGGGCAGTTGGCGATAACAACCGTGGTGTTATCGGGGTCAGTCCTAATGTCAGTATCATGTCTTTAAAGTTTCTAGGTGCTAGTGATGGCGGCTCCATTTATGGTGCTGCACAAGCTATTATATACGCTGCTAACATGGGGGCAGACATAATTAATGCCAGCTACGGTGGTAGCGGTTACGATCCAGTACAAGAAGATGCTATCGACTACGCTAACAAGAAAGGTGTTTTGTTCGTAGCGTCGGCTGGCAACAGCGGTACAAATAACGACGGTTTCGCTCACTATCCCTCAAATTACAACCTTCCCAATCTTCTTTCGGTAGCCGCTACCGATAATAAAGATGAGCTAGCATTTTTCTCCAATTACGGACGTAATACGGTAGATATTGGAGCTCCTGGGGTTGGTATTCTTAGCACCGTTCCGAGCAACAAGTATGATTCTTATAATGGAACCTCAATGGCAACTCCTCATGTAGCGGGCGCTGCTGCTTTAGTGCTGGCGGAGAATCCCAACTTGGGCGTTACCGCACTAAAAAATACCCTGTTGAATAATACAGATTCCATCGCTTCTTTACGAGGAAAAACTGTCACCGGGGGACGTTTAAATGTAAATAAGGCAATTCAAGCAGTTAGTCAACCCAAAAAACCAGATGATTTCATCACCGTTAACTCGCCCAACGGCGGCAATACTTTAGAACCTGGAAACAGCTACACTATTACTTGGGATGACAACATCAGCGAAAGCGTCAAGCTGGAACTGTACAAAGGAGGTTCCTTCAACCGTACCATTGGCAGTTCCACTGAAAGCGACGGCAGTTACAGTTGGACGGTACCCACATCCATCACCGATGGCAGTGACTACAAGGTAAAAATTACCAGTGTCAACGATACCAGCGTTTCCGACTTCAGTAACAGCAACTTTAGTATTAAAGCTAATGAACCAGATGGTTTCATCACCGTCAACTCTCCCAACGGCGGCAACACCCTAGAACCAGGAAACAGTTACACTATTACTTGGAACGACAACATCAGCGAAAACGTCAAACTCGAACTGTACAAAGGAGGCTCCTTCAACCGTACTATTAACAGTTCCACTGAAAGCGATGGCAGTTACACTTGGACGATGCCCGCATCCATCACCGATGGCAGCGACTACAAGGTGAAAATAACCAGCCTCAGCGATACCAGCGTTTCCGACTTCAGTAACAGCAACTTTAGTATTAAAGCTAATGAACCAGATGGTTCAATCTCAAGAGTGCTTTTAGCAGATACCTTCGACGACGGCAATATAAGTCACGAACCCTCTATCAGCGACGATGGACGTTATATTCCATTTATTTCCTTAGCTGACAACCTCGTGCCGGGGGATACCAACGGCAGCTACGATGTCTTCGTGCGCGACATCAAGACAGGCTCTAATACTCGTGTCAGCGTTGCCAGCGATGGCACCCAGGGGAATAACGACAGCAGTTATGATTTCTCTCCTCCCGTCCTGAGTAGCGATGGACGCTATGTAGCATTTAGTTCCGATGCCGACAACCTAGTGCCCGGAGATACCAATGGAACCGAGGATGTCTTCCTGCACGACATCAAAACAGGTACTACAACCCGGGTCAGCGTTTCTACCAATGGTATCCAAAGTAATGGTGAAAGCGACTCTCCTGCTATCAGTGGCGATGGACGTTATGTGGTATTTAATTCCGAGGCAAGCAATCTAGTACCTGGGGATACTAATGGCGAGATGGATGCTTTTGTGCATGACACCCAGACAGGCTCTACTACTCGTGTAAGCGTCGCTACCAAAGGTATCCAGGGGAATAGTACAAGTTACAGCCCCACAATCAGTGACGATGGACGCTATGTAGCGTTTGTTTCCTGGGCCGACAACCTTGTTCGGGGGGATACTAATAGTCTCATGGATGTCTTCGTGCGCGACACACAGACAGGAGCTACTAATCGCGTCAGCGTCAGCAGCAACGGCACTCAGGGAAATGACAGAGGCTACTGGTCTAGTATCAGTGGCGATGGCAGTCATGTGTTATTTATGTCCTATTCCAGCAATCTCGTGTCGGGGGATACCAATGGATACCAAGATTACCTAAATGGCAACGATGTCTTCGTGCATAACATCAAGACCGGTACGACTACCCGTGTCAGCGTCAGCAGCAACGGCACTCAGGGGAATGCCGGAAGTATACCCGTCGGCATCAGCCGCGATGGACGCTATGTAGCATTCAATTCTGAAGCCACCAACCTTGTTCCGGGAGACACCAATGGGGTCGATGACATCTTCTTACACGACACTCTGACAGGCACGACCGCTCGCGTCAGCGTTGCCCAGAATGGGGATCAAGGAAATTACAATAGTGGCGGAGACTCCATCAGTAGCGATGGACGCTATCTGGTATTTACTTCCTGGGCAGACAACCTCGTACCTGGGGATAATAATAACGAAGGGGATACCTTTGTGTACGATCGCGGTTTCTAGCACTCAGGGCAAAGCATTCGGAGCGTAAATCTACGATAAAACCGATAAATTATTGCCCGAATGCTTTGCCCCTACCAACTGGAGATGTTGGAAGAGCGATCGCCCCACCACCAATCCATCCGCTACATCCGTGTGCCTTATCCGTTGCCAACCTAACCCCCGCAACCCACCACCAACTTTATAACAAAAGGAGAATAAAAACATGATGACAAACTTTGCAGAAGAATCCCAATTATTGTCATTATTTCCAACCAATAAAGACAACGATCCTTGGAAAATTAATAATACTTACACCTCTTCCGAGGGAGAAAAATTCGATTCTATTGCTGACTATTTAGGTATTAGTCCGCAAACAGATACAAACTCATTCAATAACGAAAACGAACCAGTAATAGATGAGACGTTGCTGCTAGAAAGTTTAGAAAAGACTCCTGGCATTAACAATAAAAAAGATGGCGACCAAGACATCTTAACTGGGGAAACAAGAGAGATGTCAGCGGTAAAAAGTGATTCTTTGCTGGGCGTGGGGAAGAGCGATGAATTCGCAAGTGTTATTGTCCCAGCAGTAAAAGCGAAACAACCAAAACAAAAGCAAAAGAAAAAAGACGATGTTGTGGAAGAAAGACCTCTTCTTGGTGACGACGTTTGGGAACCAGATCCAAGTGTTATTCAGACGCGAAGTCACGATTTGAATGTAATCAACGATTCTAATCTAACTTTAGAAGTTGCATCGAGTAGCGATCCGGATATTAACACAATAATTGGATATCCGAAATGGAATTTGGATTACTTGGGCGATCGAATCACTTATGGATTCATAGGAAGTGAAGGGTACTACAACAGCGAAGATTACGATAAAAACGATGGCAACGTGTATTACTTAAGTGATGAAGCAAAAAATACAGTCAGGAAGGTTATTAACGAGCTCGAAGAAATTATTCCAGTAGATTTTCAGGAAGTATCATATTCGCTAGAAAATCCTCCTCTAATGGTTTTTCTCGGTGTAGAAATACCTAGCAGTAAAGGTAATGCGGCATACGCTTCACCTCCAAATTATTATTATAAGACTGGTGGAGATGTTCTTCTCGACCTCGACTACCAAGACAACTATAGTGTTGTAGCTCACGAAATTGGCCATGCTCTGGGCTTAAAACATCCTGGTTCCTATAATAAAGGCGACTCTGGACCTTTCTTGTCAGCTGCAAGAGATAATAAAGACATGACGCTGATGAGCTATTATCCGGGTGAAAAGCCTTTAACAGAGTATAGAGAGCTAGATATAAAAGCCCTTCAATACTTGTATGGCAGCAATGAAACTCAAGCTCCCCCTCCAGAAATATCCATTGGCAACGTTACCATAACGGAAGGCGATCGCACCAAACAAGCAACATTTACAGTCAGCCTCGATACCCCTGCCACTCAAACAGTCAAAGTCGATTATCAAACAGTGAGCGATACTGCATCGAGTGGTGACGACTACCGCTACAAATCTGGTACTATTACCTTTAAACCAGGTCAAAAAACCAAAAGGATTAGAGTCCCCATTTACGGCGATAACTTCAATGAAGGAAATAGAGGTTTTTGGGTGAATTTAACCAATCCTAGCAATACTGAAATCAACGATGGATGGGGTTATGGTTCGATTATTGAAGACGATCTTACAGTCACTCCCTCAATCAAAATCAATGACATCTCAATTATAGAGGGAGATTACTGGAAAAATGCTACATTTAAAGTCACCCTCGATACCCGCCCAACTCAAACGGTGAAAGTAGATTATGAAACAATAGATGATACTGCCTGGAGCGGTTACGATTACGGCTCTAAATCTGGTACTATTACCTTTAAGCCAGGTCAAAAAACCAAAAAGATTAAGGTCCCCATTTATGGCGATAATTACTATGAAGGAGACTTAGATTTTTGGGTTTATTTAAGCAATCCGCGCAATGCTGAAATCGAGGATGAATGGGGTCACGCTTGGATTCTTGAGGATGATTTTTAGTCTGGTTAATCTAACCCACTAAATTAGCGATCGCCCCACCAACCACCCATCCGTTACATCCGCGCACCATACCGCTGCTAATCTAACCTTTGGAGCCCGCCACCAACTTTAGACGACTAAAGTCGTTACTACGAACGAACGGGCGATCGCTCCACTTAACCTACATTTACTACAGAAGTGCATCTACTACAGAGCAAACTTACATAAATTCAGGAGTCAAAAATAATGGCTAAAACAACTAATCCCAAATTTATCAAAGAAGTTATCGAACTTACCAATAAAGAGCGGCAGCGATTTGGTTTGCTACCTCTGGAGGAAGACAAAAAACTGAATAAAGCAGCCCAAGGTCATAGTAAAAATATGGCGTTAAACGATTTTGCCGCTCATACCGATCCAGATGGTCTGGGGCCTTCGGATCGCGTTGCAGCCACTGGTTATAATTATTACGCAGGTGAAAATATAGCTTGGAGTTATTCTACGCCAGAGATTGCTGTAGAAGGGTGGATGGATAGCGACGGACATCGTGCTAATATTCTCGCTCGCGGTTCCAGAGAGATTGGTGTCGGCTATTACTTTCTCCAAAATGATACGGGGGAGTTTAATGCCAGCAATTATTGGACGCAAGTGTTTGGCGTTCCTTCAGATGCACCTCAAACCAAAATTGATAATGAAGTTTGGGGAACTGATGATAACGAGCGATTTCAAGGAAGTAAAGACAACGATCGAATTATCGGCGGCAAAGGCAACGATACTATTAAAGGTAGAGGCGGCGACGATTACTTATCGGCATCTGAAGGCAACGATTTGCTTTATGGTGCTGGTGGTAATGATACCGTCATAGGAAATTACGATCTTAACACTCTCTATGGTGGCAACGGCGATGACTATCTGAGTTCTTGGACGGAGCAATCTACCATTATGGATGGAGGTAAGGGCAACGATTACCTCAACAGCGGCAATGGTAACGATATTCTCAAAGGTGGTAAGGGTAAAGATTTGATTTTTGGAAATGACGGAGATGACACTATCGAAGGAGGAAACGGAACAGACGGCTTGAGCGGTAATTCGGGTAACGATTATTTGATAGGGGGCAAGGGTAATGACGTACTCTGGGGGGATAAAGGTTCCGATACTCTCATAGGTGTAGATTCAAAAGCAGCCCGTCCGGGTCAAAAGGAACGAGATATACTGACTGGTGGATATTACGGTGAGAAGGACGTTTTCGTATTGGGCGATCGCCAAAAAGTCTTTTACGACGACGGCAAGGCAAATAACCCTGGTAAACGGGATTACGCATTAATCCGTCGCTTTGACACCGACTACGATATCATCGAACTTCACGGCGAAGCCACAGACTATACCATTAAAAAATCGCCGAGAGGTATGTCCTCTGGCAATGCAATTTTCCTCAATACTTCTGGTAAGGATGAGTTAATCGCTATTGTCGAGAGATATTCTTGGGAATCCGATATTGCTATCGATGGAGATTACTTCAAATTTGTTTAGTATTGGGTGCTGTTTGATAATAAGAGCGATGTTGCATCCGCAACGCGCATCGCCCCCCCACTAACCAACAACCCATCCGTTACATCCGCGCACCATACCGCTGCTAACCTAACCCACCGAACCCACCACAGGTTTTATACGACAAAACAGGCTTTCCTGCCTGTTCTACGTCGTTACAACGAACGAAGGAGCGATCGCCCGTTCGGGGCAACACAGTTAAATCAACAGTAGGGTAGTAAATTTTTAACTTACACCCTACGAGAAATTGTTCGCAGACACCACAATTGGCAATTAGCGAGATTTTTTTGGTTATCTTCAAAGGTGACTTACACCCTATTCGATCTTCTCACAATTTGTTACTGATTCCCTAACTTTTAAAATGAAAATAGAAGCGATCGCTCAATTAACTGAAACACAAATACAAGATTTACACCAACTTTATCAATCAACTTGGTGGGGTCAAGAACGAACTCTTCCAGACATACAAAAAATGCTGCAAAATACCGATTTAATTGTCGCTTTTTGCGAGGTTAAAACTGAAAAACTCGTAGCTTTTGCTAGGGTTTTAACAGATTATGTTTATAGGGCTGTTATTTGGGATGTAATTGTTGCAGAGTCCTATCGAAAGCAAGGTTGGGGAAAAGCTTTAGTAGAAGAAATTGCCAATCATCCTTCCTTGCAAGAAGTAGAGTTTCTTGGGTTAATATGTTTGCCAGAAATAGTCCCTTTTTATGAAAAATCGGGCTTTACCGACGACTTAAGTCACATTCGCTTGATGCAACGCAGTCGAGAAAAAAATATTTTAGGGAATAGGGAATTAGTAATGGTTAATTGTTCTTAGATGAATGGGGTTGGGCAGCAATGAGATGCGGCGAGCGATCGCCCCCACCAACAACCCATCCGTGTAGAACAGGCATCCTGCCTGTTCGTCCACCAAGTCAAAAGGTTGGGTGGAGCGAAGCGGAACCCAACATTAGAGGTGTTGGGTTCCGCTTCGCTTCACCCAACCTACTAGCTAAAGTCGTTACAACGAACCAATTAAACGGCTCAAACAAAAGGCCCGCCGTCCCTGTCGGTTTTCCCCCCAACTCCGTTCGGTTAACTTCCTCTGGGATGCCATATAATAAAATTTAAAACGAAGTCATTATGAGTTAGGAGAGAAAATGGCCAACCCAACAGTGGAAAACTTAGTCATCATCGGTTCCGGGCCCGCAGGCTTTACCGCCGCTATCTACGCGGGACGGGCCAACCTCAAACCGGTGGTTTTTGAAGGTTACGAACGAGGGGGCATCCCTGGCGGTCAGTTAATGACTACCACCGAAGTCGAAAACTACCCCGGTTTCCCCCAAGGCATCACCGGGCCCCAACTAATGGACCGGATGAAGGCCCAGGCAGTCCGCTGGGGGGCCGAACTCTACACGGAAGATGTCATCTCTGTAGATCTGAGTCAGCGTCCCTTTACCGTCAAGTCGGACGAACGAGAAGTCAAAACTCACGCGATCGTCATCGCCACTGGCGCTACTGCTAAGAGGTTGAACTTGCCTAGCGAGGCTAAATATTGGAGTAACGGGGTCTCTGCTTGTGCTATCTGCGACGGTGCCTCTCCTATCTTTAAAGGTGCCGAACTGGTCGTTATCGGCGCTGGCGATACTGCCGCTGAAGAAGGTATCTATCTCACTAAGTACGGAAACCACGTTCACTTATTGGTTCGTCGCGACGAGATGCGGGCGAGTAAGGCGATGCAACAACGGGTGTTAGAACATCCTAAAATTACCGTTCATTGGAATACTGAGGCGGTGGATGTTTTTGGTAGCGATCGCATGGAAGGCGTCAAAATCAAAAACAACAAAACCGGCGAAGAAACCGACTTGCCGGCGGGAGGTCTTTTCTACGCTATCGGTCACACTCCCAATACCGATATTTTCCAAGGTCAGTTGAAACTCGACGACAAGGGTTACATAGTCACCGAAGATTTTGTCAAGACTAACGTTGAGGGCGTATATGCCGTTGGCGACGTTCAAGACCACGAGTTTCGTCAGGCCGTCACTGCTGCGGGTAGCGGTTGCATGGGGGCAATGCTGGCAGAACGTTGGTTGGCAGAGCATAATTTGGCCCAGGAGTTTTCCCAACACGAGGAGGAGGCGAAATCTCAGGAAACCGAGACGGAGGATGCCGCCGATACGGAGGAGACTTTCGATATTAATGCCACCCATCACGTCGGCGGTTTTGCTTTGCGGAAATTGTATCACGAGAGCGATCGCCTGATTATGGTTAAGTATGCTTCTCCCACCTGCGGTCCTTGTCACAGTTTAAAGCCGATTTTGCAAAAGGTGGTAGATGGATACGATGGCAAGATTCACTATGTGGAGATTGACATCGAACAAGATCCCGATATTGCCGAGAATGCCGGTATTGTTGGCACTCCCACGATTCAATTTTTTAAAGACAAGGGTTTGGTTAAAGAATTGAAGGGAGTTAAGCGTAAAAGCGAGTATCGAGAAACCATTGAGGCTAATATGTAGTTAGGTAGGCGGCAGCAGTCTAGAAACCCGGTTTTTTGCCAACCGGGTTTCTGGGGGGAGCTAAGGTTTTTTGCCAACCGGGTTTCTGGGGGGAGCTAAAACGCACCAGAAATTGATACTGAAACCCGGTTTTTTGCCAACCGGGTTTCTGGGGGGAGCTAAGGTTTTTTGCCAA
>CAZUCT010000001.1:36691-57161 GCA_964619285.1 uncultured bacterium
AGAAATTGATACTGAAACCCGGTTTTTTGCCAACCGGGTTTCTGGGGGGAGCTAAAACGCACCAGAAATTGATACTGAAACCCGGTTTTTCTAAAAAACCGGGTTTCTTTCGCCTCCCCCTCCTGGGACTTGACAAACTGTCCCCGGGGCTGTAGTATTATTTTTCTTCTATTTTAGCTGAGGAACGAAACGCCCTTAAACTTGACTTTTTATTCAATAAGCTAAAAAAACCGGGACTAAAACTTAAAAAAATGACTGTAAACGAACTCCAATTAGACGAATTCAAACAACAAATAGCGGAAACATTTAACAGAAGAAAAAACTACGATAACGAGGGCGACCTTCACCACAAATTAGCCCGTCGTCTGGTAGAATATGCGGGGCTAAAACCCGGGGAAAAAATAGTAGATATGGCAACGGGGACGGGGTTAGTGGCGATCGCTGCCAGTAAGATAGTAGGAGAAAAAGGTCAAATCATCGGCATAGACATTTCCCCAGGAATGTTAGAAAGGGCAAAAAGCAAAATAGAAATAGGAAAAATTAACAACATAGAAATAAGACAAGGGGACGTAGAAACTGTAGAACTTCCAGACAACAGCTTCGACAAAATCTTTTGCTGTACTGCCCTACCATTTTTTACCAACATACCCGCCACCTTGCGTCGGTGGCATAGCTTTCTCAAACCGGGGGGAAAAATAGGAATTTGCGCCTTTGCCGAAACCTCTTTTATTGCGGGGAATGTTTTACGAGAAACTGCTCGAAAATATGGAGTTTTATTGCCTAGTTGGAACGCGGCAACTGGCAGCAGAGAGAAATGCAATAGACTGTTGGGGGAGGCGGGTTTTAACAGCGTTGAAGTCATCGGCGAACAATTTGGTAATTATATCGATTTTCGGGCAGCCATTAAGATTTGGGACAGTAGTTTAACCCATCCTTTCTGTCGTCCCCTCCAGGAACAAGATACTGAGAAAAGAGAACGAATTAAAACCGAATATTTTGCTAAAATAGAAGCCTTAGTCACCCATACGGGTATTTGGAACGACATTCAAACTTTTTTTATTTTTGGTTTGAAGTAAAAATCTGTCAATCTTAACCTCATTTGTTACCTTAGCCATGACTCAAACTATTGTTCGGAAAAAGTCTATTTTAACAGGTGTTGAATACGCCAAAACTCTGTTGCATTCCCTCCGCAAACTCCAGCAGTATTGTGGAGAGCCTATAGGGGCTATTTATGCAGATAGCCTCCTGAGAACCATAGTGTCTATGGCAGAAAACTTACCCTTCGATCCTTATACGGAAATTGCCATAGCTTTGCACGATGCTCTGGCATTTGAGAACAGATGGATCGATTATAAAAGCAGTGAGTATAGAGGTGTTTATGACTTGCTAACTAATTTAATCAAAAAAGAAGAATTAAGTCAAGAAGATGTAGAAGAAGGGATTTTAACTTTAGAAAATTTAGGATTTGATACTTTGCCGTTTGGGTGTGAAGTTGATAATAATGACGACAATTAAAATCTGAATTAAGTTACATGGAAAAAAACTCTCAACAAAATTACTTTTTAGATACTTCGGTAGCTCGGTCTTTGCTATTAGGAACAAAAGCGTATAAGCAGTATTTTAACAGGCAATTTAATCGGAGCAATCTCTTCGTGTCGAATTACGTTCAATTAATCAACCTCACTACAAACATCCTTCAGAAAATCAGGTAGTTACAAATAACCTTTGAAATATTTCCCGTAACTGCTTCCATACTATCCCAGGACTTCCCTGCTAAAATCATCCACTAAACCATCAAATAAAAAACTATGCCAACCCACAAATTTCAACTACCAAGATTCTTAAAATTCTCGGGACAACCGACGGTATCAATGGGGATGATGGGGGCGGGTTTAATTATTACCCTCTTCTTCCTTTTAATAGCCATTTTCGCGCCCACTTTTCAAGACTGGGGATGGTTGCAAAATCCTCAAGAATTTCTCAGCAATACTCCCCAACAACCCCCATCGGCAAAACATTGGTTTGGAACCGATATCCAGGGTTACGATATCTTTTCCCGGACTTTATTCGGGGCCCGAGTTGCCTGGCAAGTGGTAATTTTAGCGACGACTTTAAGTTTAATCATAGGCGTTCCTTTGGGGATGGTTAGCGGTTATTTGGGAGGGAAAGTCGATAAGGTTTTCCTGTTTTTAATGGATACCGTTTACACCTTGCCAGGGTTATTGCTTTCTATTACTCTCGCTTTTGTGGTAGGAAAAGGGATATTAAATGCAGCGATCGCCCTCAGCATCGCCTACGTTCCTCAATATTATCGAGTAGTTAGAAACCACACTACCAGCGTCAAAAATGAACTTTATATCGAAGCAGCAAAAGCTTTGGGGGCAGATACCCAAACTATTATTAGTCGCTATCTATTTTTAAACGTAATTCAAAGCGTGCCCGTCTTATTTACTCTTAACGCCGCCGATGCTATTTTAGTATTAGGAAGTTTGGGTTTTTTAGGCTTAGGATTGCCCGCCGCAACTCCCGAATGGGGACAGGATTTACGCTTGGCATTACCCGGTTTGCCCACGGGTATTTGGTGGACGGCACTTTTCCCAGGTTTTGCTTTAACTTTTATGGTTATCGGACTGTCTTTATTAGGAGAAGGATTGAACGAAGTTGTCAACCCTAAATTGAGGAATCAATAGATTGGGGAATGGGGAATGGGGAATTGTTAATTGTTAATTGTTCATTGTCAATGGTTAATTGTTAATTGTTAATTGTTAATTACCACTTGCCAATGCCGCCCCAAATTCCTCCAGATAAGATGCCCCAAAGAGCGCCCAAACCGACACCTAAAATAGTACCGCTTAAAACATTAATTACATTTCTCAAGCCAAAATCGTAAAATAAATCGGGATTGAGAAAAGCTAAAAGAGCGCCCAAAGCGCCCAAAGCGATCGCGCATAAAAAACCACCCCACATCGCACCCAAAAGCGCCCCTACTTTACCCGATAATTCTAAGGACATTGGCAGGGGTTTTGCCATAATAATACCGCCAAAAACAGTTCCCGAAATCCAACCGCCGATCGCCCCATTACCCGCCCCAAAAACTAAGTAAAATAAAAATAACTGTAAAGCTTCGCCTAAGGAGGGAAATTCTGGCATAAACTTATTAGTTACCAAGAACAACAAGCCCAAAATAACTCCCACAATAGTTCCCAAAAAAGCTCCCCAAATGCCTCCTAAAAAAGCTCCTTTAATGCCCCAGATTCTTCCTTCTGGTATAAAAAGTGGGGGCTGAAATACGCTCCAAAGACTGCCAAAAATTGCACCAATTATTAGCCCAATAATAACATTAATGCTAGGAACTAAATTCCGAGTAAGTAACAACAAACCAAAACCCGACAAACCAGTGCCTAATAACACTCCCCAAAAGATACCCCAAGATACATAAGATTTAGCAGAATCTCCCTCTTTAGCCATTAAATTTTTCCAAATGAAAGCCAAAACAATGCACCAGAATACACCCAAAACTAAACCGCTTAAAAGGGTAATATAATTCTTAGGAAAAGCTAAAATTAAACCCATAATTGCAGCGCCCCAGAAAATTCCCCAAAGACCTCCTTGGAGGGCACCGCTTATAAGAGAACTAAAGAAATTACGGTCTCTCGCTTCATTCATAATATTGCTAAATTAAGTTAAATTGAAAAGCCGTAGAAAATACAGCCTTAAAATAAAGAAAAACAGATGACAAAAACAGCCCAAAGCGCGATCGCCCTTGGCAGTAACCTGGGGGACTCCCTCGCCACCCTCAAGGCCGCCCTAGAAATTCTGGACAATAACCCCGATATCGCGGTAAAATCGATCTCGAGCTGGTACGAAACTGCCCCACTGGGCCCGCCCCAGCCAGATTATATCAACGGCTGTGCTATTTTGGAAGTTCGATTAGAACCCCAAACCCTATTAGAAACCCTGCTGGCGATCGAACTTAAATTCGGTCGAGTTCGCCGGGAACGTTGGGGGCCCAGAACAATCGATTTGGACTTACTCCTATTCGAGGATCTAATATTAAAAACTCCAACCCTAGAGCTGCCCCATCCGCGAATGCGAGAAAGAGCATTTGTCCTCGTACCTTTAGCAGAAATAGCCCCCCACTGGATAGATCCGGTGACAGAAAAAGCGATCGCTCAATTATTAGAAAATATCGACACCACCGGAGTCGAAAAAATGGCTAATCTCAATTAACAATTGACAATTAACAATTAACAATTGACAATTAACAATTAACAATTCCCCATTCCCTATTCCCCATTCCCCAAAAAAAATGACCCTTGGCAAAGAACCACCCAAAATACTCAAACAAAAGCTATTTTATCAAGGACGAAAATTTAGCTTCGACGTTCATCGCTTGCAACTGCCCAACGGAGTCGAAGGCGACTGGGAATGCATCCGTCATCCCGGTGGGGCCTTGTGCGTTCCCGTGACTGCCGATGGTAAATTAGTATTAGTCCGACAATATCGCTTTGCAGTGAGCGATCGCCTCCTAGAATTTCCCGCCGGCACCGTCGAACCAGGAGAAGACCCCGCCGAAACCGTCAAAAGAGAAATAGAAGAAGAAACCGGTTATCGCGCCCATCGGTGGCAAAAGTTAGGAGAGTTTGCCCTTGCCCCCGGTTATTCTGACGAAATTATTTATGCCTTTCTGGCCCAAGATTTAGAAAAACTGGAAACTCCCCCAGATAAAGACGACGACGAGGATATGGAAAACGTTTTAATGACTCCAGCAGAATTAGAAAAAGCCATTTTATCTGGAACTGCTATTGATGCTAAATCTATTTGTAGCTTTCTCCTCGCCAAACCCTTTTTAAGTAATTAATAATTAACAATTAACAATTAACAATTATTAACACAGCTTAAATTAACCCGTAGAACAGGCATCTTGCCTGTTCCTAAATTGCCTATTTTTTTCTGCAAACAACTGTTTTAAAATAACCAAGTGCATCAATGTCTAAACTAATCCTTTTTTGGCATCGCCGCGACTTACGAATATCAGACAACATCGGACTGGCAGAAGCGAGAAAAACTTCCCCAGAAGTAGTGGGAGTCTTTTGTTTCGATCCAAATATTCTCAACCGAGACGATATCGCCCCCGCGAGAGTGACTTACATGATAGGTTGCTTGGAACATTTAGAAGAAAAATATGCTAAAGCTGGCAGTCAACTATTAATTATTCGAGGAAAACCAGAGGAAGCAATACCAAAATTAGCAAAGGCAATTCAAGCTAAAGCAGTTTATTGGAATAAGGATATAGAACCCTATTCGAGAGAACGCGATCGCCTCGTTGAAACCAACCTAGAAAACCTCAAAATTATCGTCCAAACTTTCTGGGACCAGCTCTTACATTCCCCAACAGAAATAACCACCGGTGCTAAAAAACCTTACACCGTTTATACCCCATTTTGGAAAAGCTGGAGTCGCGAATTAAAACCATCTCCAGTAAAAACTTTTCCCGCCGACGAAACTACCACCGGACTAACAGAAGAAGAACAAGAAGCGGCCCGAGAAACGGGACTGATTATCCCCTTACCTACCGCCAAAGAATTAGGTTTTAATTGGGAAAATCCTTTAATCTTAAAACCTGGAGAAAGTGCCGCTTTAGAAAAATTAGAATACTTCACCTATAGCGCCATTTACGAATACCAAGAAATGCGCAATTTCCCCTATATCGACGGCACGTCTTTACTAAGTCCCGCCCTCAAATTTGGTGCTATTAGCATTCGGAAAATTTGGGAAAAAACTATGGAATTAATGGAGAATGCCCGCAGCGTAGAAGCACAAGAAAACATCGAAACTTGGCAAAAAGAACTGGCCTGGCGCGAGTTTTACCAACAGGTAATGTACAACTTTCCAGAATTAGAAAAAGGCCCCTACCGAGAACCTTGGAAAAACTTCCCGTGGGATAACAACGAAGACTATTTTCAAGCGTGGTGTGAAGGCAGAACCGGTTATCCTATTGTCGATGCAGCGATGCGACAATTAAACGAAACCGGCTGGATGCACAACCGCTGTCGCATGATAGTTGCTAGCTTCCTCACCAAAGATTTAATTATTAACTGGCAGTGGGGGGAAAAATACTTTATGCAGAAGTTAATAGATGGCGACCTTGCTGCTAATAATGGCGGTTGGCAGTGGAGTGCTTCTAGCGGCATGGATCCGAAACCTTTGAGAATTTTTAACCCCGCCACTCAAGCTCAAAAATTCGATTCTGAAGGGGAATATATTCGGGAATGGGTATCAGAATTAAGAGCCGCTGACACTGCCTATATTGTCACGGGAAAAATTCCCCCAGAAGAGTTAGAAGCTGTTGATTATCCCGCCCCTATCGTCGACCACAGCGTTCAACAACGCAAGTTTAAAGCGCTTTATCAGGAACAAAAAGCAATTAATAATTAACAAGAAGTAGGCAAGAGGCAAGAGGCAAAAGGCAAGAGTAAGTAATTAGCAATTAGCAATTGACAATTAGCAATTAACAATTAACAATTAACAATTAATAACTGGGTTTAACGATGAATTGTCAATACGCGATGATTATTCAATGGTCAGAAGAAGATAAATGCTTTGTGGTGACTTTGCCTGAATTTATCGATGTGATGCAACCGGCAACTCATGGTTTTACTTACGAAGAAGCGGCAAAAAAAGGACAAGAATTGTTGGAGACATTGATTGACATTTATCAGCAAGATGGCAAACCTCTACCTCAAGCTAATACATTAGAAAACTCAATTCGGGTAGCTTAAAGTCTTAGTTTGTAGTAATCGCTTTAGCGATAAAAACAGTTATCAATTAACCAACCAATGCAGGAACTCTAACGGACAATTAACAATTAACAATTCCCCATTCCCTAAAAAACAGTTATCAATTAACCAACCAATGCAGGAACTCTAACGGACAATTAACAATTAACAATTCCCCATTCCCTATTCCCTATTCCCAAAAAAAAAAGAGGTCAACCGCGACGCCGTTTTACCTCAGTTTTTGACCTGGAAAAACCAGGATGGGAGCCTCGGCCTGAGTTTATAGTTTCCGGGTACAAGCCCGGTTTACTGCCACTCAAACATCTCGGATCCCTCGTATTTTAGTTGTAGGTCAAAAATACGTTATTGGCAGTGACCAACGTCGCAGTCGAACCTGTTTTTTATTATAGCGATTAATTTTCAACTGTCAAGGGTTTTTAAAGGTTGCAAAAAAAATTATTTTTTGCTATGCCAAAGCGTTTCTATGGTTTTAGCGATCGCCTCGGCCTTTTCCCTTACTTCCCCGGCATTGTCCCCGTCTAATAATACGGTGACGTGGCCCAACTTCCGGCCCGGACGGGCCTCTTTTTTGCCATACCACCAAAGGGAAGCGCCCTTAATCTCTTCTATCTGTTGGCGTTGGACCAAATAATCGCTTTTGGCAAATTCGTAACCCAAAAGATTGACCATCACGGCCCCCCCAGATTTTAGGGCCGTACTTCCCAAGGGCAAACCGCAAACGGCCCGCAAATGTTGTTCGAACTGGGAAGTCTCGCAGGCATCTAAGGTGAAATGACCGGAGTTATGGGTTCTTGGGGCAATTTCGTTGACTAATATTTTGCCTTCGGCGGTGAGAAAGAGTTCGATGCCGAAAATGCCGACGACATCCAGACCGGTTAATAAAGTACGGGCGATCGCCTCTACCTCCGCCGCCACTGTTACATCCGCCGGGGCGATGACGCGACGGCAAACTTGGTTTTCTTGTTGAGTCTCTACCACCGGGAAGACTGCCACTTCCCCAGTGGTCGAACGGGCGGCGATAACGGCCAATTCTTTAACAAAAGGTATAAATTCTTGTATTAATAAGGAACGCCCCCGCAACTTCTCCCCAAGAGACTTTAACTCCGCTTCGTTGTTAACAATAAAAGTCCCCCGGCCGTCGTAACCGTGACGGCGGGTTTTTAAAACTATCTTCCCATCCCGTAGGACAGGCGGGACGCCTGTTCGGTTTCTCTCCCCCGCCTCCCATTCCGCAAACTGGGGAACTGGCAAACCTAAATCTCTGAGGCAGCAGAGTTGGTGGTACTTATCTAATAAGGGTTTTAAAACGGAGAGACTCGGACGAAAAGAGACGCCCTGACGAGTGAGGGGCAAAAGGGCATCTAAATTTATAAATTCGTTCTCGAAAGTAATAATATCGCTGCGGGTTGCCAGTTCGGCCGTTGCCTCGGCATCGTCGATGGAGGCAAAAATGGTTTCGGCGGCGATCGCTACTGCAGGATCGTTTTTACTGGGAGTTTGAATTATTAAAGAAATTCCTAAAGATTTTGCCGCATCCGCCATCATCCACGCTAACTGTCCGCCACCAATAATGCCTACTTTTTTAATAGTGGAAGAAGGAATATCGGCGACGGGGTTAATTTTCGTTTTTATCATTTATTTAGTCTCAATACCGACAACAATAATTTACCCTATCATTTTGGGAGCATCTCGTATTTGGAAAAATAGAAAATTTTGTAATTCCTCTTATTTATTGCTTTGCCATTAGCAATTAGCAATTAGCAAAAAGCGTTAAATTCTCGGTTTTCTTCAAAATTGAGATACACCCTATCATTTTCTCTTGCTAATTCGGCAGCATAAGCTATTGCGGCCCTAACATCTTCTAAGGTTAAAGTGGGATAATGGTCTAAAATTTGCTCTGGAGTCAAACCTTCTGCCAAAGCATCTAAAATAATTGCCACATAAATTCGCGTTCCTCGAATACAGGGAAAACCCCCGCAAATTTCGGGGTCAATAGTAACGCGATTTAATAGTTCTTCGTTAGTCATTTTTTTGCCTCCCATCGACTCAATTTTACTTAATTAAACTATGCACTCTATTTTTTCCACGGCCACTTGGTACCCATTTCCGTCATTGCTGAGAATAACAGGTAAAGAATGAGAAGAGCGGCACCAATTGCAAAGGGTACGATATCTTCTGGCATTTTTTCTATCTGCGTTTAATTTTACCGTTAGATGATATCATAAAAGGCGATCGCTTCCACTTTGTTAAGAAACCCGGTTTTAAGAAACCCGGTTTTTTGAAAAAATTCTAGAAACCCGGTTTTTTCAAAAAACCGGGTTTCTGGGTGGCGATGGGTTTCTGGGTGTCGTTCGGGTTTCTGGGTGGCGATCGCTTTCTCTCACAACCATTTTTACCACAAAAAAAACCATGACTTATCTCAAAATAGCCCTAATTTTTCTCCTACCCCTTCTAGCTATTGGTTTAGTTATTTGGCGCTTTTACCTAGAGCCAAAATTAACCATGTTTGACGCAGATAGACGGGTGGAAAATTTCCGCAATATGCAGAAACTATTTCCCAGCAAACCCATCCTCGCTTCTACCGAACCTTATCAGTTTAAAGAAAATCCGATTCCCCTAAATGTCTCCTATAGTTTTCTGGGAGAAGTAAGGCAAATGTGGAAGTTTTTAGAAAGGATATCTACTACTGGCTTGTTAATAATTAAAGATGATGTGATTGTTTGCGAAAAATACTTTTTAGGCGAGTCAAAAACCAGCAAACATACCTCTTGGTCGGTAGCTAAATCGTTTAACTCTGCCCTGATGGGAATTGCCATTAACGAAGGTTGCATCGACAGCGTTAACGACCCTATTACTAAGTACGTTCCCGAATTAGGAAACTCTGCTTATAATAACGTGCCAATCAAACATATTCTCCAGATGTCTTCTGGGGTTAAATTCAACGAAGATTATGGGGATAAAAATGCAGATATTAACAAACTTTTAAACCAGTTATATTTGTATGCTTTGCCCATAGACCGGGTAATTTTAAACTTTCCTTCCCAAAGGCGATCGGGAGAATCTATGGAATACATTAGCATCAATACTCAAATTTTAAGTTTGTTATTAAAACGAGTCACAAAAAAAGATATTGTTAGTAACGTCCAGGAGAAAATCTGGCAGCCGATGGGAGCTGAAAACGATGCTTATTGGCTGACAGATTTATATGGAAACGAGGTGACCTTTTGCGGTTTAAATGCCACTTTAAGAGACTATGCTAAATTTGGTTTGCTCTATTTACATGGAGGCAAATTTAACGGCAAACAAATAATTCCCGAACCTTGGGTAAAAGAGTCAATAAAACCCGATCGCCCCTATCTCCAACCGGGAGAAACTGGGGAAAATAATTATTATTGGGGCTATCAATATCATTGGTGGGTGCCCGTCAGTTCCCAAGGAGATTATTGCGCCAGTGGGGCTTGGGGGCAATACATTTATATCAATCCAGAAAAGAATTTAGTTATTGCCAAAAGCGGTGCGGGAAATAGCGTTTCTCGAAGCCAAGATGACGACGAAACGATAATTTTATTTAGAGCGATCGGCGATGAATTAACAATTAATAATTAATAATTAACAATTAACAATTAACAATTAGTAATTGTAGGTTGGGTGAAGCGAAGCACAACCCCACCTACAAATTGCTACTATAGAGTGGTTGGGTTCTTAGTTATTAAAATCAAAAGCAAACATGGCTACAGGTATTCCTAAAACTCAATGGCAGGGCAACGCAAATCTGAATAATTATTCCAATAATTCAGAAGTTACCATTTCCTATCCTGGCAAACTTCCCGAGTCAGAAATCCTGAAAACTAATCCTTTAAACTGCGTTCCTATTTTCTCAAAAAATAGCAGTTTAAATTCAGTTTCTAAAAATCGTCTTTACTACGGCGATAATTTGCCAATATTAGCATCTTTATTAAACGATTCTGCGATTAGAGGTCGAGTGAAATTAATTTATATCGACCCACCTTTTGCTACTAACAGCGTTTTTCAATCTCGTTCTCAAAAAAATGCTTATACGGATTTGTTAGGGGGCGATCGCTACCTTGAATTTATCCGCCAAAGATTAATCTTGCTAAGAGAAATTTTAGCCGATGATGGTTCTATCTATCTCCATCTCGACGAAAATATGGCTTTTTACCTCAAGGTAATTATGGATGAGGTTTTTGGTAAAATGAATTTCCGCAATTGGATTACTCGAAAAAAATGCAACCCTAAAAATTACACGAAAAAAACTTACGGAAAGATTTCTGATTTTATTCTCTTCTATACTAAAACTGATAATTATGTTTGGAATCGTCCCTTTGAAAAATGGGGCGAGGAACGGGGAACTAAAGAATATCAATACATAGAAAAAGAAACGGGGCGCAGATATAAAAAAGTTCCAGTTCACGCACCGGGAATTAGAAACGGGGAAACGGGGAAACCTTGGAAAGGGAAAAATCCTCCCCCAGGAAAACACTGGCAATTTACTCCGAAAACTTTAGATGAAATGGATGCCAGAGGCGAGATTTATTGGTCGCCTAATGGCAACCCGAGGCGAAAGATTTATTTAGATGAAAGTCGGGGGATTCCCATTCAAGATATTTGGTTAGATTTTAAAGATGCCCACAACCAAAATATTAAAATAACGGGCTATCCTACGGAGAAAAATCCCGATTTATTAGGGCGAATTATTGGCGCTTCTTCTAATGTGGGGGATTTAGTATTAGATTGTTTTTCTGGTTCGGGAACGACTTTAGATGTTGCTTCCCAGTTGGGGCGAAATTGGCTGGGAATTGATAATAGTTTGGAGGCGATCGCTACTACTTTAAACCGTTTTGCTAAAGGTCGTCAGGTCATGGGCGATTTTGTTAATAACTCCGAACCTAAAGAGGAAAATAAACAGTTATCTTTATTTGAGGTTTCCCAAGAATCGAAGGTGGAAAAATTGGATAAAGCGGAGAGAGTGAATAGCTTTTGTCTTTATGCAGCAGAATCATCGAGATTAAAATTAGAAGAGACTTTGGAAACTTAGTAAAATTACTTTTTCTCTGCCTCGCAATGACAAAAGCACTCTTCGTGCTTACTACGAACCGACCTTAAAAATCCCCATGCAAACAGCCACCAACTTAATCGAAATCCTCCGCCAAAGAGCAGAAAATCAACCCCACCAAATAGCCTACAGTTTCCTAATAGATGGAGAAGCAGAAAAAGTCAGCCTTACCTATCAACAATTAGAACGACGAGCAAGTACCCTCGCCGCCAACCTCCAGCCCTACTGTCCCCCCGGAGAACGGGCCATCCTCCTCTACCCTCCCGGCCTCGAATATATCGTCGCCTTCTTTGGCTGCCTCTACGCCGGAGTCATCGCCGTTCCAGCCTATCCGCCCCGCCCCAACCGCAGCCTATCTAGGCTTCTGGCCATCGCCCGCGACTGTCAGCCGAAAGTTGCCCTCACGGTGGAGAAGACTTTCGCCAGCATCGAAAAACAACTCGCCCAAACTCCCGAACTCCAAAACCTCGAATGGTTCGCCACCGACACCCTCGACGAAGATGAAAACTTTCACCAGTGGCAGCGGCCAGAAATATCCTCCGACTCTCTGGCATTCCTGCAATACACCTCTGGTTCCACCGCCGCCCCCAAAGGAGTAGCGATCGCCCACAGCAACCTCATCCACAACCTCGAATCTATTTATCACTACTTCCAACACGGCCCCCAAAGCAAAGTCGTAAGCTGGCTGCCCCTCTATCACGACATGGGACTAATAGGCGGAGTCCTCCAACCACTCTACGGCGGTTTCCCCACAACCCTCATGTCCCCCCTGATGTTTTTGCAAAAACCCCTCCGCTGGTTAGAAGCAATTTCCCGAGAAAAGGCTACCAGCAGCGGCGGCCCCAACTTTGCCTACGACCTCTGCCTCCGCCGCGTTACCCCAGAACAGATGGAAAACCTAAATTTAAGCAGTTGGGATGTCGCTTTTAATGGGGCCGAACCCATTAACTATCGAGTTTTAGAAGAGTTTGCCGCCACTTTCGCAGCTTGCGGCTTTCGGCAAGAGGCCTTTTATCCCTGTTACGGCATGGCGGAAACAACTTTAATGGTTTCTGGGGGAGAGAAGGCGGCGGCGCCAATTTTGGTGGATATCCCCCCCGGCCCCCCTTTGGAAGGGGGGAGTAAGAGTAACTTAGAAACCCGGTTTTTTGGAAAAAGCGGGTTTCTCGAAAAACCGGGTTTCTTGACTGTAGTCGGTTGCGGCAAAAGTATCCCCCAACAGGAAATAGCGATCGCCCATCCAGAAAAGTTAATCTCCCTGCCACCGGGAGAAGTTGGCGAAATTTGGGCGTGCGGCCCCAGCGTCGCCAAGGGTTACTGGGGCAAACCGGAGGAAACCGAAAGAGCTTTTTCTGCTTTTTTGGCCGACGAAGGGGGGGAGTCTGCCAGAGGACCGTTTTTGCGAACCGGAGATTTAGGGTTTTTAGACGAAACTGGCGAGTTGTTCGTCACCGGTCGGCTGAAGGATGTCATTATTATCAACGGTCGGAATTATTATCCCCAAGATATTGAGTGGTTGGTCGAAGCAGAACCGTGGCTCCGTTCTGGTGGGGTGGCGGCTTTTTCTATCTATATAGATGGGGAGGAGAGGTTGGCGATCGCTGCCGAAGTCGAACGTCGCTTTTTGGAACTATTGCGACGAAACCCCGATACCGACACTCCCACCAAAGAATTAATTCAAACTATTAAGCGGGCAGCGATCGCCGAATTTGACTTGCAAGTTTATGAGGTAGTTTTGCTAAAACCCGGCGGCCTGCCCAAAACCTCCAGCGGTAAAGTTCGACGTCATGCTTGCCGGGCCGGTTTTCTAGAAGGTAGCTTGAAGGGGGTTTAACATGATTTATAACCCAGAAATCCGGTTTTTTTCACAGCCCAGAAACCCGGTTTTTTGAAAAAACCGGGTTTCACAGGCCGACTCTCTAGATGCCAATTTTTTAGCCGATATTATGGAAACTTTACGCGATAAAGAAATTGAAATTGTTGTTTCAGAATTAGATGAAACAGAAGATATTTTGAAGTCAGAAGCAAACAAAAAACGACTGCTAAAGGCCATATAGCAACCCTAAAATTGATGTGGGTACCCAACAAATAGCTAGAGGTCAAGTAACAGATGGAGAAATAGTTTTTGAAAGAATTAAAGCTAAAATTAATCGAGAATACAAACGGGATTAAATTTAGAGTCTTTATTCTTGGTGGGGGATAATGGCGAACAATAGCAGCGGTAGCCTTAGGCAGGATGAAGTGCAGCGCAACCCAACAATAACAAAAAATGCCCCATTCCCCATTCCCCATTCCCTAATTTAAGGAATTTCGTGGCAAAATATCCACCATGACGCCGCCCCAAGGAGTGGCCAAATTAATGTGTGGTGTAGGAGCAAGCTATGAAACGGTTAAATAAGGTCTGGAATGGCAACAACCCTGAAACTGGAGGCGATGCCAAAGTTCCAGAACCCGCCATCGTCAGTTTAGAATCATCTCAAACGAGAAAAAATATTGAATCGTGGTTAGTTGTTAAGCTGGCAGAACGCTTAGAAGTAAAAACCGACGATATAGATATTCATAAAGATTTTATCGATTACGGTCTCAATTCTATTGAAGCTGTCAATCTTTCTGGAGAGTTAGAAAACTTTATAGACCGCAGAATGCCCCCGACTTTGCTATGGGATTATCCCAATATTTCGGCTTTGGCTAAATATTTGATAGCAGAAAATCCCCCGGAAATTTTCAAAGCAAATGAGAAAAATTCCGACTCTATGAAAACCAAAACTAACGGACATTTTAGCGCAGAAGAAAAGGAAGAAACAGAGGAAATTAAACCGGAATATTACCGCTTAGAATTATTCCCAAAATATCGCCAATTGCAAAGACAATTAGGAGCCATAAAAGAACTCGGCATCGATAATCCGTTTTTTATTCCCCAAGAAAGAATCAATAATAATACAACTTCGGTTAACGGCAGAGAATTGCTGAATTTTGCTACTTACAATTATCTGGGAATGTGCGGCGATGCAGCCGTTTCTCTAGCAGCTAAAAATGCTATAGACCTTTACGGAACCTCTGTTTCAGCCAGCCGCCTCCTGTCTGGAGAAAAGCCTTTACATCGAGAATTAGAAACAGAAATTGCTGATTTTATTGGGGTAGAAGATAGCATCGTTTTTGTGGGCGGTCATGCCACTAACGTTACGACCATTAGCCATCTGTTCGGACAAAACGACCTCATTTTGCACGATGCCCTCAGTCATAATAGTATTTTTCACGGTTGCTTGTTATCTGGGGCGACGGTTATTGCTTTTCCTCATAATGACTGGGAGAGTTTGGATCGTATTTTGAGCGATCGCCGCCACCGCTACCAAAAAGTCCTCATCGCCATCGAGGGAGTTTACAGTACCGATGGAGACATTCCCAGCTTGCCCCAGTTTATCGAAGTAAAGAAGCGGCACAAAGCCTTTTTATTAGTTGACGAAGCCCATTCTATGGGTACTGTGGGCAAAACCGGTCGCGGTATTAGCGAATATTTCGGCATCGATCCGATGGAGGTGGAACTGTGGATGGGGACTTTGAGCAAGTCCTTTGCCAGTTGCGGCGGTTACATCGCCGGCAGCCGGGCCCTGGTAGAATATCTCAAATACACGGCCCCGGGGTTTGTTTATAGCGTGGGCATCTCCCCACCGGATGCGGCCTCGACTTTGGCTTCTTTTAAGGTTCTGAGGACCGAACCGGAACGGGTGGCCGGACTGCAAGAGCGATCGCGATTATTTTTGCAGTTAGCGGGCGATCGGGGTCTCGATACCGGTCCTAGCAAAGATTCTCCCGTCATTCCTATTATTGTGGGCGAGTCTATGAAGTCAGTACGATTGTCCCACAATTTGTTCCAGCGAGGTATTAACGTTCCCTTTATGTTCTATCCTTCGGTACCGCAAAATGCAGCCCGCTTGCGCTTTTTTATCACCTACAACCACACCGAAGCACAAATTAATTTCGCGGTGGAGACTGTAGCTGAAGAATTGAGCAAACTTTAAAAATTCGTAGGACAGGCATCTTGCCTGTCCTACTCAAAAAAACAATACCTTAAAGGATGCAAATTAATGCACGTTTTACTTATCTCTCCTCTATTTCCTAAAAGCTTTTGGTCTTTAGAAAAAACCCTCGCCCTCATCAACAAAAAAGTTCTGATTCCACCTTTAGGTTTAATCACCGTAGCTGCGATTTTACCTCAAGAATGGGAATATCAACTTGTAGATTGTAACGTTAGGGAAATAACAGAAGAACAATGGGATTGGGCAGATTTAGTCATTGTCTCGGCAATGATAGTACAAAAAAAAGATTTTGCCAAGCGCATTCAAGAAGCAAAAAAACGGGGTAAAAAAGTCGCTGTTGGCGGTCCTTACCCCAGTACCTCTCCCGAAGAAGCTAAAGCCACGGGGGCAGATTATCTAATTTTAGATGAAGGGGAAATAACCCTGCCAATGTTTGTTGAAGCCCTCGAAAGAGGAGAAACTCATGGCGTTTTTACCGCCAACGGCGAAAAACCAGATGTTAGCAAAACGCCTATTCCTCGGTTTGAATTGTTAGAAATGGATGCCTACGATTCTCAGGCGATCCAGTTCTCCCGTGGCTGTCCGTTTCAGTGCGAATTTTGCGATATTATCGTTCTCTACGGACGCAAACCTCGAACGAAAACTCCCGCTCAATTGTTAACAGAATTAGAGTATCTTTTTGACCTTGGTTATCGGGGCAATATCTTTTTCGTAGATGATAATTTCATCGGCAACAAACGTAATGTTAAATTGTTGTTAAAAGAGTTAAAACCTTGGGTGGAAGAACGGGGTTATCCTTTCCGTTTAACTACAGAAGCTTCCGTAGATTTAGCCCAAGACCAAGAGTTAATGGATTTGATGGTTGCTTGCAATTTTACGATGGTATTTTTGGGCTTGGAAACCCCAGACGAAGCGAGTTTATCTCTGACTAAAAAGTATCAAAATACCCGAGATTCCCTGACAGAATCGGTGGATAAAATTATCCGTTCTGGACTGCGGGTAATGTCCGGTTTTATTATCGGTTTTGATGGGGAAAAACCGGGGGCGGGCGATCGCATCGTTCGTTTTGTGGAGGAAAGCACTATTCCTATTGCTATGTTTAGTATGCTACAGGCACTTCCGAATACGGCACTATGGCATCGCTTGGAAAAAGAGGGACGTTTGATAGATTCCGAAGCAGGTATTAATCAGACTACTTTGATTAATTTTATCCCCACCCGCCCGGTGGAAGATATCGCCCGGGAATATATCGATGCTTTCTGGCAGCTTTACGAACCTGATGTCTTTTTAGAACGTACTTATCGCCATTTGATTAAGTTAGGAAATCCTAAAAAGCGCGTTAATACTAAGCTTACTTGGGTGGCTGTTCGGGCTATGGCGATTATCTTCTGGAATCAAGGTGTCGTTCGCAAAAGTCGTTGGAAGTTTTGGCTTAATTTGTTTAAAATTATTTGGCATCGGCCCGATATTTTCGATCGCTATTTATCGGTTTGTGCTTATATGGAGCATTTTAGCGAATATCGTCAAATCGTTAAGGAGCAAATTGAGTTCCAGTTAGCTGAGTTTTTGGCGGCTAAAGAGGCTGCTAAATTACAGGAAGTAAATGTAGAAAAGTCCGCTGCTTAAGCGCCTTTTTCACCGGACAGGCAAGATGCCTGTCCTACGGTTTTTATCCTCTTTCTCACCAGATAGCAAATAGCTACAATTCCCCATTCCCCATTCCCCAAAAAAATGTGGCAACACGCAATTATTACTGGCGGTTCTAGCGGTATCGGTAAGGCAACGGCTAAATTATTAGCCAGTCAAGGAGTAAATATCTCCATTATTGCCCGAGATAAACTTAAGTTAGAAAGTGCTAAAACCGAAATCGAAGCAGTTTCTATTTCCCCTAAAAGCAAACCGGAACAACAGGTGTTTGCCGTAAGTGCCGACGTTAGCAATTATGGGGAAATAGAGGGGGCAATTAAAGAGGCGATCGCGCTTCTCGGCCCCCCAGATTTGTTAATTACTTCCGCCGGTATTGCCCGCCCCGGTTATTTTCGAGAACTGCCTTTAGAAGTGTTCGAACAAACGATGGCTGTTAATTATTTTGGCAGTCTTTATAGTATTAAAACCGTTTTACCTTTTATGGAAAAACAACAAAAAGGTCAGATAGTTTTAATCTCTTCTGGGGCGGGTTTAATCGGCATTTACGGTTACAGTGGTTATTGTCCGAGTAAGTTTGCCATTCGCGGTTTGGCGGAATCTTTGCGAGGGGAATTAAAAGAGTCGGGAATTACGGTTTCCGTGGTTTATCCGCCAGATACGGATACTCCTCAATTAGTAGAAGAAAATCAGACCAAACCCCCAGAGACAAAAGCAATTACCGGTCAAGCTAAAATGTGGAGTGCCGAAGAAGTGGCGAGGGAAATAGTTAGGGGAATTAGAAGTAAAAAATTCGCGATCGCCCCCGGTTTAGAAATGACATTAATCGCCCGTTTCCACAGTGTATTAGCACCTTTAATTAATTGGTATTTAGATAGAATTGTTGCTGGTTGTAAAAAGCGTTTGTAGTAAGCATTTAGGTGCTAAAAAGCGAAACTGAAACGGCACAAAAACTTCTCATGTCCTAAAATCAGCAGTAGGGTGCGCAATGCGCACCTTACAAATTAAGCACTGCGCATCTTACAAATTAAGCAATTTTTTCCTGAGAATTAACTGCCAAACCAATATTTTCGAGAGTAACTTGATGCATAGTTTCCAACCCACCAAACCTCTGAGAAGCATCTAAAATTTCGATGCCTGCCAAGTTTCCGAACTCATCATAATCAACCGCTATTCCCTCAGCTAAATGTTGGGTTGTTACCGTCGTTTCCTGGAAAACAATGCTTAAGGCATCAACTTCCACGTCGTAGCTAATTTTCATTGCAATTCTCCTTAAAAAAAGACAGTAGTAGTAGGGTGCGCAATGCGCACCTTACAAATTAAATTACTTCTCCATTTATTAATTTTGTCACCCGCCAGAAACCGGGTTTTTTCAAAAAACCCGGTTTCTTAAATCTCCACGAACATCTGTTTATTGCCCCACTCGAAAAACTTGTTCGGCGGTTAAATTCAACTCGGGAAAAATTGACGACTGGATGCGATCGCTCCCCCGAAATAAATTAATAGCATATTCACCTTCCACCAACTTATAAACAAAAATAGTCGGTTGTTTGGGATTCCCCAGATACCGCCTCCCACCCAACCCTAAATAATCGACTATCCAATATTCAGCTATTCCCAATTTTTCAGATTCGGTGAATTTCATTTCATAATCATCTTGCCAATTTGTGCTAACTACTTCGACAATTAAAGGAATGGTTTCTCCTTTAGTAATAAGCGATCGCTTTTGCCACATCGATTCGTTTTCTAAAAGGCGATCGTCTATAACGCCCATATCTGGAATAAAAGCAGACGCATCGGAATCAGTTGGTTTAACAAAAGAATTGCGAGAAATGTAGTAAGGTAATTCGAGATTCTCTGTCTGTACCCCAAGTTTAGTTGCTAGAAAACTTACTACTTTTTCGTGAGTTCCTGTTGCTGGCATTTCTATTATTTCTCCATTATGTAATTCAAAACGACCCTTCCCATCTGGATACCACTCCAGAAATTCTTCTAAGGTCATTAGTTCTGGTTTGACTATTGCTTGAGTCATAATTACTTCTCCTTATTTTTAATTTTGTCGCCCGCGTGAAACCGGGAATATGCGAAAAACCCGGTTTCTTAAATCTCCACGAACATCTCCCAACCAATCTTTATTTTATTGCCCCACTTTAAAAATCTGTTCGGCGGTTAAATTTAACTCGGTAAAAATAGAGGAATTAATGCGATCGCTCCCCCGAAACAAATTTATTGCATATTCACCTTCCACCAATTGATAAACAAAAATAGTAGGTTGTTTGGGATTCCCCAGATACCGCCTCCCACCCAACCCTAAATAATCGACTATCCAATATTCAGCTATTCCCAATTTCTCGTACTCGGTGAATTTCATTTCATAATCATCTTGCCAATTTGTGCTTACCACTTCCACGATTAAAGGAATGGTTTCTCCTTTAGTAATAAGCGATCGCTTCTTCCACATCGGTTCGTTTTCTAAAGCACTATTATCAAAAACCGCCACATCTGGAATAAAAGCAGACCTCTCGGAATCAATCGGTTTTACAAGACATTCGCGAGGAATCGTGTAAGGCAATCCCAGATTCTCTATTTGAAATCCAAATTTAATTGCCATAAAACCGGCTACCATTTGGTGAGTTCCTGTTGCTGACATTTCAATTATTTCTCCATTATGTAATTCAAAACGACCCTTCCCATCTGGATACCACTCCAGAAATTCTTCTAAGGTCATTAGTTCTGGTTTGACTATTGCTTGAGTCATAATTACTTCTCCTTATTTTTAATTTTGTCGCCCGCGTGAAACCGGGAATATGCGAAAAACCCGGTTTCTTATATCGCTAAAGCGATTACTACGAACATAAGAATCGCTAAAGCGATTACTACGAACATAAGAATCGCTAAAGCGATTACTACGAACA
>CAZUCT010000001.1:57261-61646 GCA_964619285.1 uncultured bacterium
TAAGAATCGCTAAAGCGATTACTACGAGCTTATCATTTCTAATAGTTGCTCTTCGCTTAATTGAGCAATTCCTAATTCTTGCGCTTTCTCCAATTTGGAACCGGCATCCTCTCCCAACAGTAAATAATCGGTTTTGGAACTCACCGAACCCGTTACCTTGCCCCCGGCATTTTGAATTAACTTTTTCGCTTCGTCACGCTTCAGCGTCGGTAAGGTTCCAGTGATAACAAAGGTTTTGCCCGCCAGCGGTAACTCTTCTGGGGCAGTGTCACTCTCTACCTTCTCCACCTTCGCCGCCACCATCGTTACTCCCCCTGCTTTCAATCTTTCGATTAAAGCCTGGTTCGCCGGCACTCGAAACCACTGATAAACAGATTGGGCGATTTCCGGTCCGATGCCATATACCCCTTCGATATCCGTTACCTTCGCCTCTGCCAATGTCTCCACGCTTCTATATTTCTGGGTTAATAATTCGGCGTTGGTACTGCCGACGTGGCGGATGCCCAAACCGTAAAGAACCCGTTCCCACGGTTGACTTTTCGATGTTGCGATCGCCTCCACTAACTTACTCGCCGACTTTTTCCCCATCCGTTCCAAAGATGTCAGCGCCTCCACCGACAAATCGTATAAATCAGCAAGCGATCGCACCAAACCCCTATCCACCAACTGCCCGACCAGCTTTTCCCCCAAACCGTTAATATCTAAAGCCCCACGACTGGCCCAATGCAACAAAGAACCTCGCAAAATTGCCGGACAAGAAGCATTGATACACCGAGTTACCGCCTCCCCCGTCTGCCTTACCACCGGTTCGCTGCATTCGGGGCAATTCTCAGGCATTTGAAATAGTGGGGCGTTGGCGGGGCGGAGTTCGGGTAATATCCTTACTACTTCCGGGATGATTTCCCCTGCTTTGCGAACTATTGCCGTATCTCCTATATGTAAATCCAGTTCCGCCAGGCGATCGCTATTATGTAAAGATGCTCTTTGTACAGTTGTACCCGCCAACTGTACCGGTTTTAATTCCGCCACCGGCGTGAGAGCCCCCGTTCGTCCCACCTGTACGGTAACTGCTTCGATAATAGTGGGAACTTCCTCGGCGGGATATTTAAGAGCGATCGCCCACCGAGGATATTTGTTGTTAAAACCTAATTGTTGTTGCCATTGAAGAGAATTAATTTTAACAACAACTCCATCAGTTAAATAAGGTAAACTTTTCCGTTTTTCGTCCCAATAATTATAATATTCTGCTACTTCCTCTAAAGACTTGCAAAGTTTTCGATTAGGGTTAACTTTAAACCCCAGATTAGTTAGATATTCCAAACATTCCCATTGAGAGTTTATCCCTTCTGGGGAAGGAACCGTATAAGCAAAAAAATCTAACCGTCGTTCGGCTACTTTTTTTGAATCTAATTGTCTCAGAGCCCCCGCTGCGGCATTCCGAGGATTTGCGAATAAATATTCCCCGTTTTTCTCTCGTTCGGCGTTAAGTTCGGCAAAGGTTTCTAAGGATAAAAAAGCCTCGCCGCGCACTTCTAAAATTGCTGGAGGATTCTCGGTTTTTAAACGTAGTGGAATCGAACGAATTGTCTTGACGTTTTGCGTAATTTCTTCCCCTTCTACACCATCGCCGCGAGTCGCCCCTCTAGTTAAAATGCCGTTTTCGTAAGTTAAGGCTAAAGCCGAACCGTCTATTTTTAACTCGCAGACATATTCTCTGTCTTGTTTCTCTTCTATTTCTTCCTTTTTTGTCCCCCCCTGCCTCCGTTTTTCCCAGGCTTTTAACTCCTCCCAATTAAAAGCATTTTCTAAACTGTAAAGGGGGATATTATGGCGGACCGTTTCAAATTTTGCCGCCGGTTTTTCTCCCACTCTTTGAGTCGGACTGTCGGGAGAGATTAACTCTGGGTGTTGTTCTTCTAATTCTTGCAGTTCGCGATAGAGGCGATCGTAAACTGCATCTTCCATAATAGGGTTATCGAGAACGTAATAGGCATAACTAGCTTCTTGCAGTCGTGCCCTCAATCGTTCGACTCTTTGTTTAATTTCTGAACTAGCTTTTGTCACTGTTTTTTTTATGTCAATTGTTAATTGTCAATTGTCAATTGCATTAACAATTAACAATTGACAATTAACTATTACTTACAAACTCAATTCGGAAAACTCGCTAAATTTCTTTTGCAAAGCTGCAGATTGACTTGCAGTAGTAGTCGCCACTTCCTTACCATTATTACCATTATTGCCATTATTAGAGTGGGTCTCTACAGGCGGTTTGGTATTAACCTTAGTCAAAGGTTCGTGTTCTACTTGGAAGACGTTTGCATAGAGATTTGCAATAATTTGTTTGCCTCCCTGAGTTAATTCTAGATAGCTCAATGCTGCGGGAATGTAAGGATAAACTCCATTCCAATAAAACTTAGCGTAATTGCGTCGTAAATCCCCAGGAGACTTGTAACCCAAAACTGTATTAGTTCCCACTTCTTCAAACTCGTAAAATAGGGCGCTAATTTTACGCAGATAATTAGGGTCGCTTAACTGACCGATTAAATCTGCAGCCCGGGATAAACCGGAATAATTATGTCTGTCTTGATGGGTTTCTGCGGCGGGAACTGGGAAGCGAGTTAGTTCTATATTCCGCTTAATTTGTTCCGCATCTATTAATTTGTGACCGCCAAAACGTTCATCTATTACCAGTTTGCCGCGATCGACGTGGTAAGGTGTGAGACTCGCTGCAGTGGCGCCAATTGGCAGAGAAACCATGCCACCGTCGATGCCCGTAGCATAGAGGCCAACAGATTCTTGGTCTTGGCGGCAAACTCCTTTGACATAACCGATGTCGTGACAGAGTAGGGAAATGATATAGTGGAGCCAGTCTTCGGGAGAGACTCCGCCTTCGCGGATGTGTTTGCCCCGCAGAATGTCTTGTCCCACCAAGGATACTAACATAGTGTGTTCTACGTTATGGTAGAGAGCATCGCAGTTAGCGATATTCTCCAAGGCCATATTGCCCGCCCAAGCGATTATTTCGGGATAGTCTGGTTTATAGCCGCCATAAGTACGGCTATAACCTGCTTGTAATTCCTTGACGAAGGCATCAATTAAGATTTCAGTTGCGTTAAACATTAGCAGCTTTTGTTTGTAATGGTGTTAATCTGATTGAGTGCAAGTTATAGGAGTTGCTTTAATAATCGTTGCCAGTTCTTTTGGCCAAAAAATCAACCAAAAAATCAAATAGAGGGTCTCGTTTGGCACTGGCAGCCCTCAAGATACCTTAAACTTAGCAAAAACAGAAAATTTCGCCAAGTAGCTCCACGAATTAGCGAGCCTTGGAGTTTTTCTTTGTTGAGCAACAAATCGAGCAACAAACATAAAGGCCATAAGTTAAAGGTCTAAAAAACAAAAAACAATTTTAATTTTAAGGAGTTTTTATGGCTACGGCTGTTTTAGGTCCAGTTTTTGACGACCCAACTATTATTATACCGGACGATACGGTTCCAGGAGGGGAGGACACCAATTCTGGCGGTGGGACGAACCCCGATTTGGGTTCGGGGCCATCTGGTAACGAAATTTTGGGGACCGATGAGGATGATACCCTTGAGGGTAGAGGGTCAAGAGATGTTATTTTTGGACAAGAAGGCAGGGACTCCCTTCTAGGTGGTGGTGGTGGCGATAGCCTTTACGGTCAGGCGGATAACGACACTTTATTCGGAGAAGATGACGACGACCAACTCTTCGGTAACGAGGACCAGGATTCCCTTTTTGGGGGCGAGGGGAATGATACTTTGTGGGGTGGCAAGAATATTGACGATTTATTCGGCAATGAAGGTGAAGATTTATTATTGGGTAATTTAGGTGTCGATTTCTTGGAAGGCAATCAAGGGGACGATTGTTTGTTTGGAGGTAAAGAGAACGACTTTTTAGATGGGGGCGATGGTAACGATAGTCTTTATGGCGATCGCGATACCGATTCTTTAGTAGGTGGTTTGGGAGAAGATGTCTTTTTTATCGGTCGTTTTACCGGGGGTCAGAATCTTGATGAGGCAGATCTAGTCGCAGATTTTATTTTAGAAGAAGGAGACCAAATTGGTTTGTTGGACGGTCTTTCTTTTGGGAATTTGGAGTTAGAAGATACTGTTATTGAGGATCTAGATGGAGAAACTCTTAACGGTACGGCAATTAGGATAGATGAAATAGGCGACGAAGGAGATTATTTAATAGTTTTGGATGGTGTGACTCCAGGGGAGCTGAGTTCCAGCGACTTTATCGCTATTTGATAATTGTTAGTTGTTAGTTGTTAGTTGTTAATTGTTAATTGTTAGTTGTTAGTTGTTAATTGTTAGTTGTTAATTGTTAGTTGTTAATTGTTAGTTGTTAATTGTTAGTTGTTA
>CAZUCT010000002.1:0-47270 GCA_964619285.1 uncultured bacterium
CTTACTACGAACTGCTTTTTCATAAGTCTATTTTAAGCGCTAAAGCCCTTACTACAAACTGCATATTTCTAACTCAATTCCCAGGCGATCGCTCATGTCGCATTTTAATTTTTCAGCCGTCGGTTGTTGGGGTTCGATGTATCCCAAACCTCGGTCTAAAAATTGCTGTTGATAGGAATAAATAGCCTCTACCCATTCTCGTTGAGCTTCAATGTATTTATCCGGTTCCCCAGCAAAACCTCCCATAATTGCCCCTCCATATTGTAAATCTAAATCGGTTTCCAAAGATTCTTTCATCGCTGTAACGATATCCAAAAACAATTGTTCTGGGGGCTGCGGCGCGGGAAATTGTTCTAAAAATTTGCTTTGCAATTCGTTAACAATTTGCTCGATAGTCTCCCTGGTTGTGGGGAAATTATTTAAGGCTATTTGCAATTGTTCTGGGGATATGTCTTCTGGAGTAGGGATTATTATTGGAGTAGCCGTTGTCTGGGGAGTTTCTGTTACTGGTAGTTGGCTATCCGCCACCTCCTCTTCGCTTAATTTCCCGACGTTAAACCCTACAGCAAAAATGATGCTGTGGGAAGCTATTAGTAAAGCTGTAACAGCTAAAGCAAAAGCATATTTGCTAATCAGTAAAACTGTTTTATCTATTAAAGTAACGTGTCTGAATACCGTCAGCCCGAACACAGTTTCTTCTAACGCATTTTTAGAACGGGGAAATGCCTCGACAAAGATTTCTTTTGGTACTTTCCCTTGACTTACTTGATAAAAATAGGCCGCCAATTCGTAGTCTGGCAGTCGGGCAAATAAATTTGCTAAAGGTTGGTAATAGCTACAGCGATTTTTGCCAGACTGCAACCAAGTTTGTAGTTTTTTCCAAATAGTATTTCCGCAATTAAAGGAACTGGATGGATGGTTAATTCCTCTGGTTAATAAGGAGTTTTTAATGCCGTCTAAATCGTTGCGAACTTTTTGCCGGAGTCTGCCCCGATAGGATGCCCACAAACTACCCTGAGAAGTTAACAGCCAATTAAATGCCGGTACTGGCATTTTGCCGAGTAAAATTTGTTCTAAAGCGCTGTTCATGCCTTGGGAGAGTAGCGGTTCTAATAAATTAACATAGTTTTTTAATTGAGATTGAAATTGTAGGGAGATTGTTTGTTTGTTATTCTCTTTTTTAGTCTTGCTTTTTATTTGCAACCAGTCCAGATATTCCGGCAAAGTTTCGGGAACGACGATCGCCCTTAAGGTTAAAAGTCTAATCGTTTGTTCCCCGGCATTTCCCTGGTTCATGCCGCTACTCGCCCCCAAGCGATCGAACAGGTTTTTCAGATATTCCGAATCGACTTGACCTACTTTTAAAATAGCTACTAAATTCACTATCCATTCTGGCTTGATTTGGGAACGACTTATTAAACCTTTAATAGCCGTTTCCATCGCCGCTAAATCTACCTTATGAGTGCTAATTTTTTGCGAGCTATCCGTCATTTTGACCGCAGTTTGTTTTAAGCGAGATTCTGCCTCGGCATTGGCTGGATGAAGGATAATAAATTGTTCCGGTTCTTCGACAGTCTCGACGTTATAAACCCAGGAAATTTCCCAGTTTTTTGCTTTCATTTCTGCCATTTCGTTAAGAGTTTGCAAGCTATAAAAACCTGGGGGAAGGACTATCGGCACTGGCCTATCTTGCAACCAATTTTGCCAGTCGTTGGGAATGCTGTTTGGAGGTCTTTTGTTTATTTTGTGTCTGTGTGGTTTGCCTTTTTCTCGATTATCGAAAGGATTAAAAATCGGTTTTATGCCCTGCTTTTCTTGGGCATCTATCCACTCTAAGATTTTCCACAAACTCTCCCGACCTTCGCAGAGAAAATAACGATAAAAAGAAGGCGATCGCCCGTATTCGTCTTCCCCAGAAGTTACCACGGAAATTACCGACCAATCCCCATCTTCTCCTAAGATTACCCGCCCTACAAAGGTAGGTTCTTCGCTTTGACGGTCTTTAGAAACCTCGAAGGATTTATTAGCAATAGCTCGTTCGATGCTGTTGGGAATTTGCTCTAGGGTTACGTTCATATATTCCCCTACTTTATAACCACGCGATCGCCATCCACCGTCGGCTAATTTTTCGGGTATTATCCCCGTACTAAATTCGTGAATTTCTATAGTTTCCATTTGCCTGTTAATTGTTAATCGCTAATTGCTAATTGTTAATTGTCAATTGGGAACTTGTTAATTGCTAATTGCCATTAGCCAATTAGTCCCATCCTCCGGCCCTTACTCAACCAGTATAGCGGAGAAATCATACCATAAGGCCGCCACTTAAGGGGTTCCCGCAGGACCGAGTGGGGACTGCCCAATTCGTCGGTGCGATTGGGACGGGGGTCGTTGCGGTGCAAAACGCCAAAGGTTGATATAGCATAAAATTGCAGGTTTTTGTAGGGAATGCGGCGGCGTAAAATGCTGGTAGTTCTGGGCAAATGGAGTTTAAAGATGTCCAGCTCCGGTTCGAGACGACCGGGCCAAATTTCGCCCCTTTCGCATTTGCTCATTGCCACCGCCAAACGCAAATCTGGGGTGCGATCGCGCTGGTCCATTAAATCGATAAATCTTTCCATTACTTGACTGTAAAATAAGTCGCTTTGAATCTCCCATTTATGAAAAAGTATCAAGCAACCAACCACATCTTTTATCAAACATTCATCCAGAAATTCTTGATGTAAAGAATTAGAAATTCCGGTAGTTAATTCGTTAAAGATTTCTCCCGGATAATCCCGCATTACTAAGTTAATTTGTTCTGGGAATTGCCACCAAGAACGTTTGATGTCTATTTCAAAAGAATAGAGAGGCAAATCGTAAAAACTTTTGATTTTTACGCCGTCGATAATTGTCGGTTCTAAAGAAGCTCCATTAAGGATAATTGTTTCTGCTTTGGCGGCGAGTTTTTTGGCATCGTTAGTAATGCCTGTAATTCTAAATTTGGAATTAGTTCGATCCGGCCAATATGCCAATCCCGCTAAATAAGTTGTTTTGCCCGCCCCGGTGGGACCGATAACATAAATGTTTCCCATTGTTTGTAGTAATCGCTTTAGCGATATAGATTGGATTTGTTTGAAGCTACTTTAACATCGCGCACCAGCTAATAGCTTTTTATACTACATAAAAATTTATTACATATAAAAATTAAAGTATCGCAAAACTTGTATCTCAGAAACCCGGTTTTTTGGACAATACCTTCGTCATTTTTTTCAAGGCTAACTCACCCGCGTGAAACCGGGAATATGCGAAAAACCCGGTTTCTTAAGTCTCCTGTCCCCAACCAACCTTGTTTTCCCACCACCAACCATCCTAATATCTCAGAAACCCGGTTTTTTGGAAAAACCGGGTTTCTCGAACAGCTCGACAATTAACAAAGCATCGATTTGTTTATAAGGCCAAAAAATAAGGCCGCAGTCTATGAAGCTACTAGACTTATGGCCTTTTGGTTTTAGTTTTAAGTTTCTTAAGCTTAGGCCAGACAGTCGGCTTCTTTTCTGCGTCTTTTTTAGGCATAAAAAATCGGGATGACAGGATTCGAACCTGCGACATCCTGCTCCCAAAGCAGGCGCGCTACCAAGCTGCGCTACATCCCGTTGTTCTATTACTATAACACGAGTTAAACCAAAATTGGCAATGGTTCAAAAAAATTTTTGCCAAATTGGGCTAATCACCGTCCAAAGCAAACAGGTCATTTCTTAAATTTTAATTATCTATTTTTTAGTGGCCTCCGCATTATGTTTGTCCCTCCATCGGAACAAAAAGGCCTCGTCTCATCTAAAATCTAATAAAAGAAATAAAGCAAAGCAAAGTTGCCAATTTCTAGGATGGTATTTTCTCAGAATCGGTTAGTCTGGATACCAGAACATTCCCTTGATGCCCTCTGGATCGGACATAAAGCCCAAATTGCGGTAAAAATCGACCACATGAGGGTCGGCAAATAAGGTAATGTTGCTGATATCTTGACTGCGGAGCTGTTTGATGACGTATTTCATAAGGGCCTTACCGAGACCTTTACTTTGAAAATCGGGATGAACGACTACATCCCAGAGAGTGGCATTAAATGCGTGGTCGGAAGTAGCCCTGGCAAAGCCGATAAGTCGGCGGCGGCTTCCTCGCATCTCCCATAAGGACACGACTAGGAAACTGAACTCGATGGCCTTTTTGACCTTACGCAGGGGGCGGCGAGACCAACCGACAGCATTACAGAGTTCTTCCAACTCGTAAAGATCTATGTCGCGATCGGTACTGAAAAAGACTCGTCCAGTACCGCTTTTCTTCTGTTGTTGGCCTTGGGCATTAGCATCGCTAGCCCCAAAAGACCCGTATTCCTCATATCGATTTTGGTCAAGCTTAGAGGAAGAATCCGAACCGGTAAATAAATTTTTCCAAAAACCCATGCATGCGTGGTAGTCGGTATTCAAGTAAAGTAATCGGGAGCCTGGAATCCATCTCTTTTTAAAGGATGGAGGAAAGGCGAGCGGCGGTTTCAACCGCCCTGTTAAACAACGCGCATTATTGTACTGGTACTTTAATCATTTTGGAGATAATCCTTTTTGATAAAAGTTGTATGTCCCTAAGACCACCAAAAGCGTTGTGTCCTGCAATTACGCAGTGCTTCCACCCAAGGAAGCGCTCCAAATAGTCCAGGCTAGGGAAATACCTGGAGGTGTTATCGCTTTGGGCTACGGGTAAGCGCCAACTCTTAGTTAGACCTTGGGTAAGTAGGTAGGCAAAAATATTTGCAGAAAATTTTCCCCGTAGAACAGACATCTTGTCTGTTCGGTGTCTAATTAATTTTGCACTCCTACTTAGTCCAAGCTGCGTGTCTTCAGACCGCAGAAGTTGACAGTTAAATGACGTTGACGATCGCTAGTATATCTTCCCAACATCCCTTCAATTATGGCTCAGGGTTTAAAATCTTCTACACTAGAACTGCTAAAACGCTTTAATAGAGCGTTTCCCCAGTTTTACCAACAATTTGTCAGCAGCGAAATTCAACTGCAAAACCTGAAGCTAGCCTACCAACTTTACCAGACTAAGGAAGCCATCATCGAACTCAAACCAGAGGGAAACAAAAGTGCTTTGCATTTCGCTTACCGCAACCAGTCATTTTTACTCAGCGACATTTTTGGGGTCTTAGCTGCCTACGGACTGACCATTCATAGTCTGAGTTTGTACGGGCAAATTTACCCGCCAATGTTGGTTTTTATTAAGTTAGTCATATCCCGTGGTGGTAAAGCCTTGACGGAAAAAACTTCAGAAAATGTCTGTCGCGCCGTTCGAGAGGCCCTGGCAGGCCATTTTGAAGTAGAAGAGATGTTGGCGGTGGAATTTAACCTGGATGCAGGTTTGGAGGAGGTGGCAACTGAGTTTTATGTTGACCCCGTTTTCCATTTGCCCGCCCTCTTGATTGAGGCAGATAACCAGCCTGGTTTATTCTATAAAGTTATGTACGCTATTTGGCAAGAAGATCTGTTGGTGGTTAATGCTAATTTGCTGGTTTGGCGAGGCCGAACTCGTTTGATTCTTTATTTATTAGGCCCCAACGAGAGCTTAATCCCCGAATATCTGGGCCAAAAAATTGCTGAGGGTATGCGACAGCGGTTGATGGGCGAAAGGTTTTAGATTTTGGGAATGGGGAACAGGCAAGATGCCTGTTCTACGGGAAATGGGGTTTTGAGTATGGGGTTTTGAGTATGAGTATGAGTATGAGGCTTTGAGTATGAGTATGAATGCGGTTGAGATTAATGGGACGCAACAGGCCTATCAACTCACGGCCCCAACCGAATTACCCGAAGTTTTAGTCTTTGTTCACGGGTGGATGCTGAGTCGCCACTATTGGGAACCCGTCGTCAAACTTTTGGCCCCTACTTATCAATGTCTCTATTACGACTTGCGGGGTTTTGGCCAATCTAAAGTTGTCCCCCAGGAAACCGCGACCCCCGACTATGGCCCAGATGCTTATGCTGAAGATTTAAAAGTTTTGTTAGAAAAGCTTAATATTTCTCGGGCCTGGTTGGTCGGACATTCTCTGGGGGGGACCATTGCCCTCGCGGCCGCTAGCTTGATGCCAGAGAAGGTTAAAGGTGTTATTTGCGTTAATGCGGGTGGGGGCATTTATTTAAAGGATGAGTTCGATCGCTTCAGAAATGCCGGCCAACAAATTGTTCAGTTCCGCCCTCGGTGGTTATCTTATATACGGTTTTTAGATTGGATTTTTGCCCGCAGCCAGGTTTATCGTCCGGTAGATATCCAATGGGGGAAACAACGAGTAATTGATTTTTTTGATGCTGACGAAGGGGCTGCTTTAGGAACTTTGTTAGATTCTACTACCAAAGAAGAAGTAGAACGTTTACCTAAAATTGTTGCTGGCATCAAGCAACCGGTTTATTTTATTGCAGGCCGGGAAGATAAAGTGATAGAGTTAAAGTACGTTCGCCATTTAGCGAGTTTTCATTGGCTGTTTGAGGAGGGGGAAAAGAATGCGATCGCGATTCCCAATTGCGGACATTTAGCGATGGTGGAACAAACGGATATTTTAGCAGATATTATGATGGATATTGTTAATTGTTAGTTGTTAATTGTTAGTTGTTAATTGTTAGTTGTTAGTTGTTAATTGTTAATTGTTAACTGTTAGACGATTCGATTAACATTTCTAAAACTTCTTTAGCATTTTTGACAGCTTCTTCATAAGTATCTCCGTGAGTGTGACAAAACTCGCCCCACTTTGGCAGACTAACGACAAAACATTTATCTTCATGGGACCATTGAATAATTATGGTGTAGTTAGGAGTCATTTTTGTAAGTAGGTATGCAAAAATATTTGCAGAAAAATTTGCCCGTAGAACGCGGCTATTGCCTGTTCGGTATGTAATTAATTTTGCACAGGTACTTAGTGTTAAAAAGAAACCCGGTTTTTTCAAAAAACCGGGTTTCTGAGATATAGCCATTTTCTTGTAGGTCGTGCGGACCTCCGTGGAACCCGACGTATTAGATCTCTCCAAAAATCACCATAGTGAGCCTTTAATATTAAGGGTTTCATCATCTTTTCTGGAGAGGTCTATTTGTTGGGTTCCACTTCGTTCCACCCAACCTACGAATGGTATTTTTTTATTTTGGCGAAGGTATTGTTGAAAAAACCGGGTTTCTGAGGTTTTTTCAAAAAACCGGGTTTCTGAGATATAGCATTTTTAAATGAGATGTAAACAATTTGCCAGTGCGAGCATCCCTGCTCGCGCCCCCAACCGTTGCGAGCGGGGATGCTCGCACTGGTCTATTTTTCACGAATCAAATGGAATTGCTATAGTCATTTTTTTGTCAAACAATCTAATACAAACAACTAAATAAATCCTTAGCAGAAAACTGCCAATCTGTTAAGACGTTAAGAACTGGTAAAGGGTCGGAATTGTACCGAACTTCTGGTTGTTGGTTTGGTTGAAAAGTGATGACAGATTCATCTTGCGGATCTACTAACCATCCCAACTGAGTACCGTGGTTTAAACAGAAAAGAATCTTCCTAATTGGTATGCTAGAAAATTGGTCTGGAGAAACTATTTCTATTACCCAATTTGGCGCTATTTCAAATTTATTTTGGATTCTACCGTTAGGCCGTCTGGGGATGCGCTGCCATTCAAAAACTGCGATATCGGGAACGAGGGAACGTCCTTCAAAAGTACACCTTAATTCTGGAAAAGCCATTGCTAACTGTGGTGGTTCGGCGACCTGAGTAATAGCAAGCGATAGGCTAAGTTGAATGCGGCTATGTTCTCCTTGTGGCATTGGTTTTTGATAAATTTTATTTTCAAAGTATTCGTTGGCAGGTTTAGTTTCTGGTAATTGTAAAAACTCTTCCAGAGTAAGTTTTTCGGGTGACTTAACGGAGGCTACCATAATTATTTGCTCCTCAATTGAGATGAATTATAAATTAGTTTTGGTAGTTGGTTTGTTGCTTAATTATTTGTTTAAGAGGTAGAAGCGATCGCTCCTTAATTTCTGATAGTAACAGGCAAGATGCCTGTTCTACGCAAGATGCCCGTTCTACAAGACATTGGCCACAGGCAAGATGCCTGTTCTACGCTTCAGGAGTGGAGGGAGGCGATCGCCCCCCTCCACTCCCACAAAGCCTTTAACCGTTATTACCACCATCGGCCTGCTGTTGGGCCACTTGCCGCACCAAGTCGGCATCTAAACCCAGGGCCGTTGCTATCTGTTCGACGGTGGCCCCTAAATTCAAGAGCAAAGGCACCGAGGCTAGTTTGCCTAGCTGTTGCCCTTCTTCTTTGCCTTCTTCTTTGCCTTCTTCTTTGGCTTCTTGATAAAACCTTGTTTGTTTTAAATCGCTCAATCCAAACATAGCTTCTATTTCCTCCCGGCTTGCTTCTGGTAATTTTTGATACTCTGCGTGCTAAAGCAGCGCAGATTCTTAATTCGTCCAAAACTGAACTCTTAAAGGCATTATCAAAGTGCCACTACACGCTCAAAATGTTGACTAATTGCTACATAAATTGCGCTTACTTTACTTTTGCTTTCAGCTCTTAATCACTAGCCAATTCGGTACGCTCCTCGTCCTGCCATTATTTGCAGTGGTGTAGTCATACTGCCGTTAGAGTCAATCTAACCGTTGTTTCTTAACGAACGGGATTTCTCCGTACTAGGACGATTCAAAGCGCAGATTTTTTTCCTACTTGCTTTTACGACCGTAACACAAAAACTAGAAGCTTTCAAGGCGATTAAAATCGCCCGTTCACTTTTCATCCATGCTTTAAAAAAACATGGCTTTCAAGTTCTCGTCCTTTTTTCGTAAAAGTTGTTGCTGTTGTCGTCGGCCTTCTATCTCTTCTGGCACTCGTTCGATTAATTCCCGAGTTTGTTCGATGGCCTTAGTTTTGTTAGCTACAATTAATTGCATTGTAGCAATACCAATAGACTGTTCGGACGGTTCTCCTAATTCATCGAGATAAATGCGATTAACTCGCTTTGGGTTGAGCAATTCAGCGTAGCGGCTGGTATCTCCAACATCCACGCTGCGGCTACGAGGCAAGAGGCAAGAGGCAAAAGGCAAGAGTAGCCATTAGTCATTAGCAATTAGCAATTAACAATTGACAATTAACAATTAACAATTCCCCATTCCCCATTCCCCATTCCCAAAAAGCGGAGGTTTTTTTGCCACAACTCAAATAGGATTGCTATATCTGTTTTCATTGTTTTCGACTGCTAAATATGTAATTATTTTAGGATAATTTACCAAAATAGTCAATAAGTAAAAAATAAATGAATGTAATAGACCTATTTGCCGGCTGCGGCGGAATGTCTTTGGGTTTTGAAAATGCCGATTTTAACTTAGTCGCCGCCTTCGACTCCTGGCAAACCGCAGTTAATATTTATCGCCAAAATTTTCAGCATCCAATCTATCAATTAGACTTAAGCAAACTCGAAGCAAATTATCATTTTTTAGCTCAATTTAAACCCGATATAATTATCGGCGGTCCCCCCTGTCAAGACTTTTCCAGCGCGGGGAAACGTAACGAAAATCTCGGCAGGGGCGATTTAACTATTTATTTTGCCGAAATAATCGCCAATCTTCTGCCCCAAATATTCGTCATGGAGAACGTCAGTCAGTTTGTTAATTCTTCTAAATATTCACTGGCAAAACAAGTTTTTAAAAATGCAGGATATGGCATTAGCGAAAAAATTCTCGATGCGAGTATTTGCGGCGTTCCGCAGAAAAGGAAAAGGTTTTTCTGGATTGGAATTTTGGGAGGAAGCGACGGAGAAATAGAACCTTTTTTAACAGCTAATCTGGCACCCAAACCGATGACAGTTAGGGATTATTTGGGAGATAAATTGGGCATCGAACATTATTATCGACATCCCCGCAGCTATCAACGACGGGGAATTTTTAGCATTGACGAACCGAGTCCCACGGTTAGAGGAGTTAATCGACCGATTCCCAAAACTTATCAAAATCATCCCGGAGATTCTGCCAAAGTTTCCGAGAAGATTCGACCTTTAACTACTATTGAAAGGAGTTATTTACAGACTTTTCCAGAAGGTTTTATTTTAGAGGGTTCTAAAACCGATTTAGAACAAATTATTGGGAATGCGGTTCCAGTTAAGTTAGCAGAATATGTTGCTAATTGTCTTAGGAAATATTTGGCGGTTAGGGATGGGAAAGTTGAAGAACCGCTTCAGCTTTGTTTGCCTTTTGTATCTGGTGGTTAGTTAATTGTAGGTTGGGTGGAGTGGAACGGAACCCAACAAATAACATTTTAAACTACAGACTTATTGATGGGAGAATCTCATATTTGTAAAAATATAGCAACCAGCTTAGGGGGTTATCAAAAATTAAAAAAGTAGAAAAAATTGAAGATTTTGTTTTTTATCTACTTTTGCCTTTTCTCTTATTGACTCTTCCCCAACTCTTGCCTTTTGCCTCTTGCCTCTTGCCTAAAAGCGACAATTTATTGGCTTTCTTCAAAACTGAGATGCTCCCCTTATTGATGGCTTTACCATTGACTTTAAATGTCATTGACTTAAGAATAAATCTTCAAGTTGTCATTGCGAGGCGGTTGGTAAACTTTTTAATATGGGATGCTCCCTTTTAAACTCCCCTCAAACCATTTTGCCGCAGCAGACTATCCGCCCAAACCGTATCAGTTTTTGATAAAGGTGGAATTGGTTCTTTATTATAATCGATTATCAAATCGTAACTGCCCTCATCGTAAATTTGATTCAACATATCTTGTAAATCGATGACAGGTTCCCGAGTTTCATCGCGCAAAGGTAGGGAAAAAGTAGGGATTTTATCTCGAACGTTAAAAGCATATAAATCTGCATTCGGTCGCGTCTTTTTGCGACTAACTAAAATTCGATAATCGCTTTTAAATCCGTTATTTAAAATTACAATCGATCGCCCTTGGCGCAGTAAATCTATTTCCACCAAATTCGTCGAACTTCCAAAAATTTTTAATCGTTTATCTTCGTATTGTTCCCGACCCTTTCCAGCTAATTTGTTAATTGGCGACAAAACTTCAATAACAGTAATTACCTCTCCAGTTCCCACTTTTTTTACTTCTAAATATCCTTGTTTAACAGTTTCGGGAATGGGTACTGTAATCGTTATTGGTTGTGCTGGTGGGGCGGCAACTACCACGGTCGAATCCTTGGGTAAATTAGCTGTTTTGTCACCTTTTACTACGACATTATCGGGAATACCAACTAGGGTAGATTCTTGAGTGGCAGTCTCGTACATTCGCACTTCCACTGCCACAATATAATTAGGACGTAATTGGGGATTTAACGATCGCGCAATTTGATTGATTAACCAATGATGAATGCTAGACCAATATGCAGGGTCTTCCAAATAAGGATTCATCCCCGGAAATGGTGAAGGCATAGTTATTTCTCCCGAATGTTTTGTTTGATTATAACAATTTCGGAACGTGGCAATACCTCAAAAGGAGTGCGTTGCTACAATAAAAAAACTACCACCCAAAATAGCGGTAAATTCCCAATTAACCACCATGAGTATTTGTTTTAACCCAACCTGCGCCCACCACAACCCAGATACCGAAAAATTCTGCCAACAATGCGGGCAGACACTACTACTGAGCGATCGCTACAAAATCTTGCGCGAAATCGGTTCCGGCGGTTTCGGTAAAACCTATCTGGGTATAGATGAGACTGCACCAAACAAAACCCCATGTGCCATCAAACAGTTTTTACCCCCTGCCACTAACGACAGGAAGACCTCCTGGGAGTTATTTAAAAAAGAAGCCGAAAGTTTGCGCGTCCTCTCCCATCCCCAAATTCCTCAATTCCTCGACTACTTCGAGGGCGAAGGACAACAATATATCGTTCAAGAATACATCCCCGGACAAACCCTCGCCCAAGAACTCGCAGAGTCGGGAGCGTTTCCAGAAACAAAAATTCGCGAACTGCTGCGGGAAATTTTACCGATTTTAGAATATCTCCACAGTCGCAACCTCATCCACCGCGACATCAAACCCTCAAATATCGTTCGCCGGAGTAGCGAAGGCGTTGCCTTGGGGATGCAACATCGCCGCCTAGTTCTCGTTGACTTCGGCGCTACTAAAATCTTGACCGGCACTGCTCTGGCAAAGACCGGCACCAGTATCGGTACCGCCGAATTTGTCGCCCCAGAACAACTGCGCGGCAAGGCCGTATTTGCCAGCGACCTCTACAGTCTGGGCGTAACCTGCATCAGTTTGCTCGCTAACGCTTCCTCTTTCGATTTGGTGGATGGCGATAATAACTGGGTTTGGCGCGACTGGACGAAAAATAATCCCGTTAGCGAACAATTGGCAACAGTTCTCGATCGCCTCATCGAACCGGCTGCCAGCAAGCGCTATCCTTCTGCCCGAGAAGCTCTGGCCGCCCTGGATGCACCCGTTCCCGCTCGCCAAAAACCCTTGGTTTGGTGGGTTTCTGGAGGAGCGATCGCCACTTTACTCCTCGCAATCCAGCTTCTTCGGCGACCTGCCCCCACTCCCACCGAGGAGCCTCTACTCCCCACTCCCAACGAGGGGCCTGTATTCCCCACTCCCACCGAGGGGCCTCTACTGCGGGAAACTAAACTCGATGTAGTCGAACAGTTGTTTGCTTATACTAAAATTCAAAACGATAACTATTTGGAAACGGGGAAATTTTTAGACGAACTTTCCCAACTCATCCCCATTCATTCCCATTATTTTGTCGTTCAACCTCTCAAAAACGGCATTCAAATTGCAGCGGTGTCCCGGCAAGAAAATACTTACGGTTATGTAGCGGTTTTGTGGGGCGGGAAGATTTCGGCAGCAGACGAAAAACGACAGGCAAACTGGCAACCGGAAGATCCCACCGATATCGGCGTTTTGTCTCTGCCTAGTTTTCGCCGAACTCCTTCCGACTATTCTACCCGCGTTGTTTACTGCGAAAGCTTGCTAGCGGTTGTGGAACCGCCGCCCCTTGGTGGGGTGTCGAAATCTCTGCCCATATCCAGTAAGGAACTTGCTTGTCCGCCGGGATACGCTTTTTCTTTGGGTGTTATAGAAGCGATCGGCAAGTTATCGGCAAAAACCGCACCCGCAACAATAATTCAAAATAACCCTTCCGAGTAAAGATGTTAATTGCTAATTGTTAATTGAGATCGCCGAATCAAATTCTGCCAAGCAGACCACAATAAATCCGCCGTGCCATCAACAAAAAGGCCATTGCAGCCGACATAGCGATCGCCAAAGAAACCCGGTTTTTTGCCCACCGGGTTTCTCGACACCCTATCTAATTTGCGAAACCCGGTTTTTTGCCAACTTAAGAAACCCGGTTTTTTGCCAACCGGGTTTCTAGACTGTTAGCTACTTCTTAGTTTTCCCTTTTCTAGTAGCAGTCTTTTTGCCCTTGGTTTTCTTCACTTCTCCCACTAACTCCGAGATAAATTTCTCTGGCGCATCCGCCGAAGCAGTCGCAATTTCCAAACGCCGAAAAGTCGCCCAATTTTCCTCATTTAATAAACCCAAGGCAACATCGCGATTTTCACGAGCGATCGCCCCCATAACCAACCGCCATCCTTCCCTCCATAACTCCAGATTTTCCTCAGTTTCCGAAACCTTACTCGTCCAAGAAATCGCACTAGCAAAAATCGGCGCGTCTGGGGAAATTTGTTTGTTTCTTAACCCCTGACAAGTTGCTTTTAACCACCCCGGCAACAGCGCCAACCAGTTATGATATTGTAACTCTTGGAGCGCTTTTTCTGCCATCCCCAAAGCAAACCAAATACACAGAGACTTTAAGCCTAAATCTAACTCCAAACTAGCCACCGCCTCATCCCACAACTTCTCAAGGCAATCTTTAAATCTCTTCGCCAAATATTCGTAAGCCTCTGCCACCATCTCCCCATTAGTTACCTTATAAGAAGTCTCGCCACGAGGGAGGCGATCGCCCCGATAAGACAGCCAATTATGAGAACCGGATAAATGCAACTTCCCGTCTATTAATACTTCTTTAGCGTGGGAATTTCCCAACCACAAAATTTGCGCTGCTGGCAAATCTTCTGGAGTTTTCACCTTTAATAACTTTTCCTTAAGTTTGGGCGATACTGGCTTAGTTTCCTCCTCCTCAGTGCGGGCGATACCATACCCAAATAAAATCCAAGCCCCACTCTTAGCAGCCTTTTGTAAAAGTTGAATAAACTCGGCATCTATTACTTCCTCCGTTGCCCAGGGAGAATAGATTAAAATCTGTTGATTAGCCGCTTTAATAGCCGACAAAAACTCCGGGCGAATCTGGCGATCGCGCAAAAGTACGACTTCTGCATCCGCCCCAGACTTCAGCCCTTCCCGTTGTTTCTGCAATTCTTCTCGCTCTTTTTGCCTAATTTTTTCCTGTCTCGCTTCTAAGATTTCGTCAGTTTCTAAAGCCACATATTCTTCCTCGGATAAGTTAAATAAATTGGCTACAGAAAATTCTTCCTTAGCTTCCATTGTTTGTAAAAGCTCTGTAGGATGCTCTAAAATTTGCCGACCTTTTCTGACTTGGAGGCTCCACTTTTCTTCTAGGCGATCCAATATTAACAAAAGAGAAACTTCCAGGGCGATCGCCTCAACATCTCCATCCACATAAAAATCGCTAACTACTTGCCCTTCTTCGGGAACGTGCAGACCTAAATTAGTTTCCGAAAGTCGTTTTTGTACTTCTTCAGTAGTTAAACTAGCAACATCGCCTGCTCGATTTTCAAAAGAAATTAACTCCGCCAAATTAGGAAAAGAAACCTTCTTTTTTGCCAGAGGAGAAGAGCGCCAGGTAAGTTCTCCCGATAAAGGGTCGCTAAGAGCATAAATTAAATGATTTTCTGGCGGTTGAGGCACGGAACCTTGTTGGTAAAAATCCCGACCTTGAGGAGTAATTTTAATCGGAGAATCTGGCGCAGTACTTTCCAAAGTTTGCAACCATTGAAGAGTCTCTATAGTATTTTCCACAAACACCGGATCCAACTTTAAGATTTGCGCCAACTGCCCTTCCGTTGGTGGGGGAGAAAATTCGATACTTGCCCTGAGAATGAATTCTTCTAAAACATTAAAATTGCGAGGTTTAGCAACTTTAACCGTTACCGGCATTTGATAAAGTTGATAATAGAATTGACAGGCCGCCAAAACTGATAAAGTTGGGTTATCATTTTCGATTTTTTCTACTAAGTCGTTTAACTGGGAGTCGATAGATTTAGGAGGAGATGTTACAAACATCGATAAATTTTCCTTTGTTGAGTGCAAACAAAGGCTTTATTTTAAAACATTGATAGCCCTAATGTCTAGAGAGTACCTCCAGAAACCCGGTTTTTCCAAAAAACCGGGTTTCTTGACCTGCTGTCGAGCAGTTTATCCAACTTAAAAAACCGGCTTCTCTGGAGAAACCGGTTTTTTTTTCGCAACCAATTCAAAAAAGAATCTATTGCTCTATAGGGTTTTTGCAAAATGGTCCGTTGACAAAAGATTTATTAATTAATTTTTGGTCGTCGTACTTCCCTACCCCAATAACACGTCGCCCCCAACTCAACATCTGGCCTTTGGCCAGCTATCGTCAGACTTACTGGAGGTTGCTCGCTTTCATTTCCGCTTCTAAAGCTTGAATTAAGTTTTCATCGCCCTTAGCTCTGGCCACTTCTAAACGGTGTTGCATTCTTTTGGCCAGGTTGGCTTTATGGACTTCATTCAGCTTGGACAGGCTTTTTCTTGTATTTTTGTTCATGGCGGACATTCCTTCAATCAAAATTGGTGTATTGCTCATATTTCTAATATAGCTTGCTTATCTTCAAATTGTATCTATTTTTACAAAAGCTTCATAAAACTATGAAGATCGTAACTTTAAGTGGGCCAATGGCCAATGGCTACCAGATGGCCATTGGTCGCAAGCTTTGAGGGGACAGACAAGGGGGACAAGGGAGAGGGGGGAGACAAGCAGGGCTGTTTCATTCTCTACAATTCCTTGAGTGTGGGGAGGGTGGGGAGTGTGGGGAGGGTGGGAAGTGTGGGGAGTTTGGAGTAGGACCAGTAACTATGGCTCAATTGACGTATTTTCGTAGAATGAAACAGCCCTGGGGAGACAAGGGGGAATTTAACAATTAACAATGAGCAATTGGCCATTAGCAATTAGCAATTAGCCATTAGCCATTAGCCATTAGCCATTGCCCATTCCCAATTCCCCATTCCCCATTCCCAAAGAATAACGTTTAACGCTTTCAATTAAAGCATTGACATCCTCTTCCTCAGTATCAAAAGCAGTAACAATTCGGATCGTATTCTCCTGCCAGCGATAGAACTTAAAACCATCAGCAAGAACGGCATTAATAACAGTTTCGGGAAGTTCTAAAAATAGCTCGTTAGCTTCTACTGGATGACACAATTTTACCAAAGGCAAATTTACCAAACCCTGGGCTAACTTAGTAGCCAGATCGTTAGCGCGTGCGGCATTTTTCAACCATAAATCGTCAGTAATATAAGCTTCTAACTGGGCAGAAAGAAAGCGCATTTTCGAGAACAAATGCCCGCTGCGCTTGCGACGAAAGCCAAAAGTTTCTGCCAATTCCGGTTTAAAAAAGATAACCGCTTCCGCAGCCATCGCCCCATTTTTAGTAGCCCCAAAACTCATGACATCAACCCCCGATCGCCAAGTAACATCTCCCGGAGAACAACCCAAACTGGCGACGGCATTAGCAAAACGGGCTCCGTCAACGTGCAAATATAGATTGTTAGCGCGAGCGACCTCCGCTATCTCGGCAATTTGCTCTGGGAGGTAAACGGTGCCGGCCTCCGTTGCTTGAGTGATGCTGACTGCAGCCGGTTGAACGCGATGGACTACCCCCGCCCCGGCACTGTCCAAGACTGCAGCTAGCTCTGAGGGGTCAATTTGACAATCAGTACCCTTGAGAGTTACCAATTTAGCACCACCGGTGTAGAACTCCGGGGCGCCGCACTCATCCACATTGATGTGAGATTCCTCGTGGCAGTAAATCGCCCCATAAGGAGGGGTAAATACTGACAGGGCGAGGGAGTTAGCCGCCGAACCGGTGGCCACTGGGAAAACCCTAACCCCTGTCTCGAATAGTTCTGAGAATTTAGTCTCTAATCTTTGGGTGTATTCGTCCGCACCATAAGGCATGGCAGCCCCCGTATTGGCGGCAGTTATGGCAGCCATAATTTCCGGACTTATGCCGGTTGCATTGTCGCTAGAAAAGTTCATTATTTGTTAATGGGTAATGGATAATAGGGAGTGGGGAATTTCCTCAAACTCCTGACCTATTCTCGATCGACTCGATCGCCTCCCAAGCTTTTTCTGCTAATTCGGGCTTTTGGAGCTTCTGACAAAGCTCTCCTGCCTTTTGGAAATCAGCGATCGCCTTTTCGTATTTTCCTAATTCCCGCAGGGCCTCGCCTCTTACATAATAAGCTTGAGGCAAATTGGGCTCCAGATAAAGAGCTACAGTTTCATCCTTAATAGCTTCCCGATAATTTCCCAACTTCAAATGAACGGCACCCCTGTTAATATAAGTATCGACCTTTTTACGATCTAAATCTTGGCTGCGATCGAAGTAATCGAGGGCTGCGGTTAAATCTCCTATTTCCAGGTGAATCAAACCGAGATTGTAATAACCGAGAGGATACAAAGAATTAAGCTTCAAACATTGCTTGCAGTCGGCGATCGCATTCTCAAAATCTCCCACCTTAAACCGAGAAAAACCGCGATTGTTATAAGCTGCAACGTACTCTGGATAAATTCGGATAGTGTCGGTAAAATCTTCAATCGCTCCCCGATAATCTCCCTGGTGCAAGCGAGCGTTACCCCGGTTATTATAAGCTTCTGCATAGTCCGGGTTAATTTGAAGAGCCTCCGTTAAATCAGCGATCGCTTTAGGATATTCTCCCAATCTAAACCAACTATAACCGCGATTGTTATAACCCTCGGGATAATTGGGATGAATTTCTAAGGCTTTATTAAAATGATGCATTGCTGCCTCGCTATTTTCCATTTTCAAATAAACAATACCCAAATCGTTATGAGCTTGATAATAGTTAGGATTTAACTCCACAGCCTTTTTTAGATCCGCTTCGGCCTTCTCAAAAAAGCCCGTCGCCCTGTAAACATTACCTCGGTTGTAATAAATTTCGGGAGTGTCTGGTCGAAGCTCCACAGCGCGATTAAAATCTTCTATAGCCGCCTTGCTTTCGCCAAACTCGAACTGAAGCGCCCCCCTTTTCAGATAAGCATCGGCGCGCTCTGGGCGCAGTTGCAACACTTGGGTGAAATCTTCAAAGGAGCCTGGAAGGTCTTTCTTAAACCGACGCAAAACAGCCCGATTGTAATAAGCTTCGGCACTTTGGGGATTGAGGCTAATAGCGCGATCGAAATCTTCTATAGCTCCCTCAATATCTTTGATATCGAAGCGAACCACTCCCCGCTTGATATAAGCATCAACAACTTTTGGATTGAGTCGCACAACTTCGCTCAGATCTGCCAGGGCACCGTTTAAATCTCCCAGCACCCGACGGATAACGCCCCGATTGTAGTAAGCTTCTGCATTTAATGGTCTTAGTTCCAAAGACCTGCTGTAATCGGCCACGGCTCCTTCCTTATCTCCGAGCTTAAAGCGAACCACGCCCAGGTTGTAATAGGTTTGAGCGTCGTCTGGCTTATGTTTCAAAGCTTGGGAGAAACTATCTAGGGCTTGCTGTAAGTCTCCAGATTCGGTGTAAGCTGCCCCTAAATTGTGATAGCGTTGCACCTCGTGGGGTTCGAGCTGCAATGCTTTTTTGAAATCGGCGATCGCTTCTTCAAAAGAACCCATTCTCGCGAAAGAAATACCGCGATTGTCGTAATACTCAGCATTTTCTGGAGCCAGTTCGATCGCTTTATTGAAATTGACGAGGGCACTTTTATTATCTCCTCGTTCCTGAAGGCTCAACCCACGGGCGCATAACTCCTGAGCCAATTGCTTGCGACACTCTCTAACTTCTTCGGTAGCTCCTGCGAGTTGATATTCTTCCATCGCTTCTTGCCATTGCTTTTTCCTTTCCCGCTCTCGCCCCCTACAGAAAGCAGCTTTTAGCGGGAGTTTGGCTTTCTCGTATTCTCTAGCAGCTTTCAACCACTGCTTTTTCTCCTCTAACTCTTCCGCGTAATATTCTGCCTTTTTCTCCGGAATATTCATCCTGCAGCGCTTGGCATCTTCCAGACGCTCTAGCTGTTCCCATTTTGCCGCAGCTTCCGCCCAATTACCCGCAGCTTCTAAAGTATATGCTTCGCAAGTTTCTTGCCGTTCGCTTTGACCTGCTTTCTCCCAGCAAGATGCCGCCCGCTCCCATTCTTTGCTTTTTTCCCACAACAGCGCCGCCTCTTCCCACACTTCTAATTCGGCAAAAATCCGGGCAGCTTGACTGTAGTCTTGTTTTTGCACCAGATATTTTGCCAGAGCTTGTTTTTCTAACATTAGATCCTCCGATTTGATAAAACATTCCTTAGCTTGTTGATAAAACTCCGCTTTCATATAATACAGTCCTTGTTTGCGCCACGCTTCGACGCCGGGCTCTACGCGATCGCTCCTAACCATTTCCGGTATTATAGAGCGCAAGCAACCCTGCAATTCTGGAAAGGCCCAGAGTTCCCATGGTTTTGATTCCCAGATATTTAAAATTCTGCTGGCACGAGTAATTGCTACATAAAGCAAATTTAATTCTAATTGCAGCAGGGGTTTTTCTTTCTCTTTGATATATCCCCCTCGCATTACTTTTTTCCAGAGTTTTTCCGTTGGCTTAAAAAATTCTACTAAAAACACCGTGTCAAATTCTAAACCTTTAGCTTCTTCTATTGTAAAAACGAAGCTCGTATCTAATTCTTTTTTAAATTTTTCTTGATCCACCTCGGTTCTGACTAGGATAGCATCTCCCGGATAGAGAGAAGTTTCTTGTAAAGTTTTGACCAAAAGCTCGTCCGTAGCGGCGATCGTTCTTGCCAGTTGACCGTAACTGCTATTAGTTATGGAGCGATCGCTTGCTGTTTCTCGTAACAATCTTCCTCGTATTTTTAATATTTGATTCGCCAAGTTTACCAAACTGCCGACGCTGCGAAAGTTAAACTTGAGAGTTTTTTCTTCTACTTCCCTCTCTGGGTAAAATTTCTGTTTTAATTCTTCCCAACGGAAACCGCTAGGACTAATCATTTGATTCAAATCTCCTGCAAATAATAAATTACCGTCGCTTGCGATTAGCTCGAAGAGCAATTCTAACTGCAATTCCGTGAAATCTTGCACCTCATCGCAGACGATGGACTGATAAGGTTCCACCGGGGTTTTTTTCAGTATTTGCAAGACTTTTCTTACCAAATCTATTTCGTCAAAACTTTGAGATTTTTCCAGTTTTTTCTGATACCATTCAGCAATTTTATATAATTCAAATCGCTGTTTGCTGCTGCTCAAACGGGAGGAGTGCTTGCCTTGGCGATCGTATTCTTTTTGAGATAAAACTGCTACATCTATATCTAGCTGTTTGCCTTTAATAATGCTCCTAATTTCATCCCAGACTAAATAACTTGGATATTGCTTTCTTTTGGGATGTGCCCGGTACATTTCCGAGAAAGCCTGAAAATTAACTTCCAATTCTATGCTGGATAATTCTCCCGATCCTTCGATAATTTCCAGACATAATTCTCTGAGAGTTTTAAATTCAAATAAGCTTTTTAAAGAGCAATTTTTCCCAAGATTTTTTGCCTCAAAATTACCATCTTCTAAGAGGCGATCGAACTGTTCTTTGGCATTATTAACCAATAGAGGATTGCAGGCCACATATAAACGTTTTCCAGGAGAGTTATCCTGTCTGTTTTGCAACAACCGATAGAGGGCAACTGTGGTTTTACCAGTACCCGCATTACCCGATAATAAAAGATTTCCAGAACGTTTTGCTAGTTGATATTCTTCTGGAGTAAGTTTGATTGGCAAATCTGCATCCTGTCGAATAATCGCTCTTTGCCACTCTAACTCCGAGTCTAATACTTGCCATTGAATGTTGCCTAGCAGTTCGTCTGTAAAATCCGATAATATTTCAAAATCAAAGGCTTTGATGGCATCGATATTTGTTTGTTCTTCTGCTGTTAAATCTGCTGTTTCGTTAAAGTTTTTTGTTTCTAAAATCGTTTCTAATTCTTCAGTTTCTAGCCATTCATCGTCTGGTTCTATCCGCCTCGCTTTAGCTTTTCTGAATACATCGTCGTGGTCCAAACAAATATCTTGTATGGCTAAATAAACTCGCGGTTTTCCCGTTTCTGGTTCCGTGGATTTATTGTAAGTAAAAATCAAGCGACTGGCGCTATTAATTCTGGCTTCCCAAACTTTTTTATTGGTTCCTTTCAGCTTTTTAACGCGCAAGCCACCATCGAATTGCTGTTCTTTTAATTTGCGAACGCATTCCCAAACTTTTTCTTGAAAATAACTTTCGTTATGTTGCCTCAGAAATTGAACGATATCTGGATGTAAAACTGCGGGTACGGACATATATTTTCTGACGAGCGATCGCTTCTTAGCAGGATGCGATAGTTTTCTTAAAGATACTTAATTACTAATGCTCTTTTCCCATTCGTAAAAATGGGGTTTTACCCTCTCTAACGATTCCTGCTAGCCTTCTATAGGTTTTTCTTTTAGGATATTTTAACACAATACTGCTATGTCCTGACCGCAACAGGGTTTTTTCTCGGGGCCCCTACCGTTTGAGGAAAATTAACCTTTTTATAAGCTCGCAAAATGGTATTATTTAGGACAACAAAAAAGCCTTTGTAGTGTTAAATCGGATCGCCCTACCAGTAGAAAAATGACTTTAATTTTGACTAACGATGACGGCATAGATGCCCCCGGCATTCAGGCTTTAAGAGAAGCTGTTAGCGACAGCCACAGCATCGTGGTGGCCCCGCAACAACATTTATCGGGTTGCGGCCATCAGGTCACGACTAACGGGCCCATCAATGTCCAAAGGCGTTCTGAGGTTGAGTACGCCGTGGGGGGAACTCCCGCAGATTGCACTCGTCTTGCCATAACACATTTTGCCAAAAATGTCAAGTGGGTAATTTCGGGTATTAATTCGGGGGGCAATATGGGAGCGGATAGTTACATTTCGGGCACGGTGGCAGCAGTGCGAGAAGCGGCCTTTCACGGCATAGGCGGCATCGCTCTTTCTCAATACAGAAAAGGCAAGAAACCCGTCGATTGGCAAATACCCGCTCGTTGGGCTAGTTTGGTATTAGCAGATTTATTAAATCGCCCCTTAGAACAGGGTTCTTTTTGGAACGTTAATTTCCCCTATTTAGAACCAGAAGAACCGGAACCAAAAATAATCTTTTGCCAACCATCTATCCAACCTTTACCAGTGGCATTCCGAGTCGAAGGGGACCACTATTATTATACTGGCAAATATAGCGATCGCCCCTACTCTCCCGGCACCGATGTCGATGTTTGTTTTTCTGGCAATATTGCCATAACTAAAATTAGTTTGTAGTAATCGCTTTAGCGATAGCAGTTTGTAGTAATCGCTTCAGCGATCGAAAAGTAAAAGATGGGTTTTTGGTGCTGCAACTTCCAATTCCCCATTCCCAAAAAGCAATGCTTTATTATTGATGGAAAAAGCATTGCCAACAAAAATCATAATTTTCCCATTTCCCTTAATTTTTTCATGTCTTCTTCAAACTCTTTAGCATCATAATCCACGGGAATTAGCCGACTGTCTAATAACTGTTTAAATTGGTATCGATTTATTTCTGCAAAATCGCTAGCTTCTGTCAGAGTCAGCTTACTTTTTTGAAACAACATAACTGCTATTTCTTGCTTTAATTCCGACTCGGACATTCTCGTTGTTTGTAAAATGTAATCTGGGATAATCATAGTAATCTTAGGTAAACAGCAATCAAACTTACAATTTTAGCTACTCGCCCGCTAGCTGTAAAATTTGAAAATAAAGCGATTCATTAACCCAAAACCCGGCCTCACTAATTAGTCTATCCATGACTGGTTTTACAAGTGGAATTAGCCCACGCTCTTTAGCTTTTATTAAAATACCTAATACACCAGTAAACTTAACTCCATATTGATTTGCTGCACTTCTACCGCGATTTTCATCAATCAAAACCCAATCTGCATTTAACTCAATCGCAAGAGCGATCGCCTCTGCTTCTCCTTCATGTAATTTGTTTTTTAATGATTTCAGCAAAGCAAGATCTGTCGCTTCTCGCGTTTCGATCCAGTCATAAGTTTGTACTTCTCGACAACCCGGTAAAGCAGTACCATATCCAGTTAATTCTCTGTAAACTGCTTCGGGAATAATAATACTGCCATAGAGCGCTTTTAAAAGATAAAGTTGCTCTACAGCAGCCAAATTATTGATAGGAGAAGTATTGCTAACAACAATCATAGTTTGGCGATTTCTTTTAAGTTTTCAAGGTCATCTTCCAAATCTTTAACATCATAATGCAGGGGAATTAGCCGACTAGCTAATAAATGTTGAAATTGGAATCGACTCATTCCTGCAAAATCGCTAGCTTGCCCGAGAGTCAGCTTATTTTTGGCAAACAACATAACTGCTATTTCTTGCTTTAATTCCGACTCGGACATTCTCGTTGTTTGTAAAATTTCATCTGGGATAATCATAATAATTTTGGCTAAAAAAAAGCAACAATTTTTTAACAGACGACTTAGCACAAGGTTGAGGATGGGCATCCTACTCTTTTATTTATGCTTTAACTAAGTAGGTAGGCAAAAATATTTGCAGAAAATTTTCCCCGTAGAACAGACATCTTGTCTGTTCGGTGTCTAATTAATTTGGCACTCCTACTTATATTAGCATCAGGCGGGCAATAGCCATCCCCGTAACTTATCTTAACCCCTTTTGCCGCAACAAATTATCCGCCCAAACCGCATCGGTTTTTGATAAAGGTGGAATTGGTTTCTTATTATAATCTATGATTCGACTGTAAAACCCTTCATCGTAAATGCGGTATAATATTGCTTTTAAATCGATAATTGGTTCTGGATCTCCATCGCGTAAAGGTAAGGGAAAAGTAGGGATTTTATCTGGAATATTAAAAGCATATAAATCTGCCTTCGGTCGCGCCTTACTGGGACTAACCAAAATGCGATAATCGCTTTTAAATCCGTTATTTAAAATTACAATCGGTCGCCCTTTACGCAACAAATCTATTTCCACTAAATTAGTAAAGCTGCCCAATACTTTGAGTCGTTTTTCCTCGTATTTATCGCGCCCATCCCCAGATTTTTTATTAATTGGAGACAAAATTTCCAGAGTAGTAACGACCTCGCCGCTACCAATATCTTTTACTTCTAAATAGCCTTGTTTAATAGTTTCTGGAATGGGCATCGCAATCGTTATTGGTTGTGTTGGTGGAGCCGCAACTGCCACGGTGGAATCCTCAGGCAAATTAGCTTTTTCGTCACCTTTTACTACTAGATTATCGGGAATGCCAACTAGGGTAGATTCTTCCCCGGCAGTTTCGTACATCCGTACTTCGATAGCGACGAAATAATTAGGGTTTAATTTAGCAGCTAAATCGTTAGCGATCGCTACTATTAATCGATGATGGATACTCGGCCAATGTGCGGGATTTTCCAAATAAGGATTCATCCCCAGAAATAGTGAAGGCATAGTTAATTTCTCCCGAACGTTTTGTTTGATTATTTTGTTTGATTATAACATCTCGACGACAGAACAACAAAAGGGATTTAAAAAACCGGGTTTTTGCGAAAAACCCGGTTTCTGATGGCAATATTTTAATTTGAGCAAAAAGCCCCCTTTAAAATTAAAATGCACCCAGAGAATCTTCCCCCAAACGAATAGTAAGCTCCGAACCTATATCGCCAATAGAAGCGGGTTCGAGTCTAGCAAAACCTAAAGTATTAGTCAAAGTTTCTCCCGCTTGGAGGTCGCCACCCTGAACGATAACAGTAGTATGACGCTCTCGTTCCGGCCAGTCGGGAACCAGATAAGCGTTATCGTAGCCCTTATCGCGCAGATAGGCGATCGCTTTTTCGCCCAAAGTAGAATCCCCAGAAGCATTTTGAACGGCAACTTTTACCTCGTGGGGCAAAAGACTGTAAGCAGAGGGAGCGTTAGAATTTTCGTAATGAAAACCGATAGAATCTAGCTTAAAATATTGATACATGACGCGATCGCGCCCCTCCTCATCTACAATCCAATAACTGGCATAATACTCGTCTTCCTCGCTAGGTCTGCCGGGCAGCATCACCATTTTAAGTTGCTCTGGCTCTAACTGCAAGCCAAAACTTACCAAAGCTAACATTTCCTCGAAGCTCAAATTAGTATCGACATACTTCTGCATCACCCGAACGATACCGGGCAGGCGAGGCAAAACTGCCGGACTGGTAACTCGGTTTCGCAGGGCAGTCAGTAAAAGTTGCTGTCGCTGAATGCGACCGATATCTCCATAAGTTTTTTCGCGAAACCTAGCAAAATGTTCTGCTCGTTCTCCATTGAGAGTTTGCCAACCCGCCGCGAGTTCGATTTTTAATTTTTGGGTATTGTCGGTATAAGACATCTTCCGAGGTACGAACACTTCCACTCCGCCCAAAAGCTCTACCAACTCGCGAAAGGCACCGTTGCTAACTCGAACGTAGCGATCGACTTCGATTTTATTGAGAGTATTCTGCAAGACCTCAGTTACCAAAGAGACGCCGCCGACAACGTTAGCTTCGTTAATTCTGGTACGACCGACGCCGGGAATTGTTACCAGAGTATCCCGAGGGATGGAAAGCAAATTGACCGTATTTTCTTCGGGAGCCACCCGCAAAAGTAACATGGTATCGCTGCGACCTTGAAAAATTTTGCGAGAATCTGGCGATGCCCCGGGTACATAGTCAATTCCCATCACGAGAATCTGAATTTCTTCCGATAGCTTATACTGAAAGCCTTTCCGCCATAACGCCCCGGGGTTATCGGAGTCTAAAATTTTGGAGACGAATTCCGGTTCTTCGGGTTGGATCAGGGCTGTAATTGCTCCCAGAGTGGCAGAGGTTGTCGCTAGGAGAAAAAATACAAACATCCAGAACAACCATTGAAGTAATTTGGGTTGGCGGCGAGTCCGTAGGGTGTTAGTCATAAGAGTTTTGGATAATTAACAATTAACAATTAACAATTAGCAATTAGCCATTAGCAATTAGCCATTAGCAAATAAGTCTAATGCTAGAATCAACAGGTTGAATTAACGAACTTATTTAAAATCTGATGATACCTGTAATTCTTGCCGGTGGTAAAGGGGAACGCTTCTGGCCCCTGAGTCGCAAACACAGACCCAAACAATTTTTATCTCTGGACGGTAGCGGTAAGAGCCTTCTGCAAGCTACGGCGGAACGACTCCTGCCTTTGGCCGAGGGTTGGGATGGTTTGTGGGTGGTTACTTCGGCCATGCTAGCAGATGGCGTGGCCCAACAGTTGCCCCAGTTGCCCGAAAACAATATCTTGGCGGAACCGGAGGGCAGGGACACGGCTCCGGCGGTGGCCTGGACGGCTATCGAGACGGCCCGCCGTTATGGAGAGGATGCGGTGGTGGGGTTTTTCCCCGCAGATCATTGGATCGCTCAACCCGGGACGTTCCAAAAAACGATTGAGGCGGCGGCGGAGTTGGCGATCGCTTCTGAGGCCATCGTTACTCTGGGAGTCCAGCCGACTTTTCCTTCCACTGGCTACGGTTATATAGAACAAGGAGAGCCAGGGGGCAGTTTTGGCGGTTTTTCTGCTTACCGGGTGGCGCGGTTTACGGAAAAGCCAAACCGCGAAACTGCCGAGGAGTTTCTGGCAACCGATCGCTTTAGTTGGAATGGGGGCATTTTTGTCTTTCGCGCCGGGGTGATGTTGGAGGAGTTGCGCCGTTATGTGCCCGAGATGATGGCGGCTTTGGAGGCGAAGGGTGCCGATGCTTATCCCGAGCTGGCGAAAACCAGTATCGATTATGCGGTGATGGAGAAGACGCAAAAGGCTTATGTGTTGCCGGTGGCTTTTGGTTGGGATGATTTGGGAGATTGGAATGCTTTGGAAAGGTTGGTGAAGGGGGATAAGGAGAACGTAGAGTTGGCGACTCATCTGGGTAGGGAGACGAAAGGTTCGATTTTTTATGCCACCGACGAGAAGGAGGCGATCGTTACTATTGGGGTTGAGAATTTGGTGGTGGTTCGCGATGGTAATGTGACTTTGATTGTGGATAAGGGGCGATCGCAAGAAATTAAGCAGGTTTTGAAGGTTTTGGCAGAAGATTCCAGGTTTAGCGATTTGTTGTAATAGGGCATCTAGGTTAAAAAGGTGGGTAAAAATTTAACGATTTTTGTCAATTGTTAATTGTTAGTTACCAATTCCCCATTCCCAAATTAATAACCCAAAGGCAACCCATAAAATTCGAGAGTTGCTGCATCTTTTAAAAGTTCGGAAGTCGGTGCATCTGCTTTTATTTCTCCTTCAGTTAAGACTAAAGCTCGCTGAGTTACCTTACTTATCCAGTTTAAATCGTGGGAAGCAATTAACATAGCTTCCACTGGCAGTTGCGGCAAAATTTCGGCTAAATTCCGCCGCCATAAAGGATCTAAACCGTTAGTAGGTTCGTCTAATATCAAAACAGAAGGTTTATTAGCTAAAATAGTCGCCAAAGCTGCCAACCTTTTTTGACCGCCAGAAAGTTCGTAAGCGGAACGGTTGGCATCTTTTTCTAAACCAAATTCTCTTAATAATTTACGCGCCACTGCTTCCGCTTCTTCTAAGGAACTGCCGTAATTTAAAGGACCGAAAGTTATATCTTCAAAAATAGTCGGCATAAATAGTTGATAGTCGGGGTTTTGGAAGCAAAAACCAACTCGGCGGCGAACTTCGGATAAAGTTTCTGTTTCTACTGGGATCTCTTTTATCCAAATTTGACCGCTAATGGGTTTTTTTAAACCGATTAAGTTTTCCATTAAGGTACTTTTTCCCGTTCCAGTCTGCCCCAGAAGCGCTACTCTTTCCCCCACTTCAATCTTAAAGGAAATGCCTCGCAATACCGGTTCTTTTTCCGGGTAGTTAAATACTAATTCTTTGACGGCAACTGCTGACATTTGTTAATGATTCTGTTCGTAGTAATCGCTTCAGCGATTCAGTTCGTAGTAATCGCTTCAGCGATTCAGTTCGTAGTAATCGCTTCAGCGATTCAGTTCGTAGTAATCGCTTCAGCGATTCAGTTCGTAGTAATCGCTTCAGCGATTTAGTTCGTAGTAATCGCTTCAGCGATTTTTAGAAAATAGCTATAAAATTCCTGCGACCATAAAACTGGCGGCAATTAACAGACAGATAAAAAGGGCGATCGCGTCAAATTTATTTTTATTCCTCCTTGTCTCTTTTCGAGGAGCGATCGCTCTTTCCGACTCCTTTAAAACATGACCGTAACCTCGCAACTGCATCGCTTTATAAATCTGTTGGGAATCTTCATAACTCCGCACTAACAAACTCCCAGTAATAGCGGCATAAACTGATAAATTTCGCCTGCTGAATTTCCTCGGTTCAAAACCGCGCAATTTACTAGCTCTTTGCATCATCGTCAATTGGCGGGAAAGTTCAAAAAGATAGCGGTAAGATAATAGGATAATATCGGCGATAATCGGAGAAAGACCCAGACCGCGCATTGCCTTAATCGTAGTTAAAAAAGAATTGGTTCCGAAAAGAACAAAACCTGTGGTCATAATCGCCAAAAATCTGCTAGTAATTAGCAACGACGCCAAACAGCCTTCTTGCTTTAAGCTCAAAAACCCTATTTCTAAAATGACAGTTTTTCCAGAAACAAAGGGCAAAAAAACAACTATTCCTAACAAAACTAAACTCGGATATCTTAACCGTTTCCAGAGGAAAGATAGAGGCAGTTTAGAAATAGCATAAAGAACCCCAGTTACTAGGAGCATTGCCGGGATTAAATGCCAATCTTTGACGCTAGCAAAAGCAAAAATTAAGGCGATTAAACCAATTAGTTTATATTTGGGTTCCCATCCATGGATTGGGGAATCTAAATGGGCGTATTCATCCAGGGCAAACTTCATCTTTTACAATTAATAATTAACAATTATTAATTAACAATTATTAATTATTAATTATTTGGTAAAATTTCCGGTTTGACTCGCTGGATAAAACTAACGACCATTGATGTAAAAATTCCTTCAATTATCATCAAAGGAATATGAGCTAGCATTAAACCATAGATTGCAGTTTTTTCGGCGGCCAAATCCCAGTCGGAAGGAATATTAGTAATAATAATGAAAAAGAAGAAAATTGTAGCCAAACCTACAGCGATCGCCCCCGCTAAAAAAGCAGAAATTCTAGAAGAAATATTGTCGTTAAGCCGCTTTCTAAAAACATGACGCCAAAGAAATATTTGGCGAGCTAATAATGCCGGCACTCCCATAATTATTGCATTAACTCCCAAAGTAGTCATGCCTCCATGTCCGAACATTACTGCTTGGAAAAATAAACCGACCAAGATGGCGGGAAAAGCATAATAGCCAAGTACGGCCCCTAATAGTCCGTTTAAGACTAAATGAACGCTAGCCGGCGGAATGGGAATATGAATGGTTGAGGCTACAAAAAAAGTAGCCGCGAGTAAAGATGCTTTAGGAATGTCTTCTTGGGGGTTCGCTTGTTTGTTAATTTCTCTTAGAGAATACCAAGTAGTAAGAGAGGCTAGAGCGTAGCCCCCAATGCAAACTTCAGCAGGCAGAATGCCTTCGGGAACGTGCATTTTTTTAGTAATAGATAATGGGTAAGAGGTAAAAGTTGACAATTAACAAAAAGTTAATTTAGAGTTCTGAATTAGGTAAAGGTTCTTCTGGATGTGGGTGTCGATTTTTAGAGCGATAAAAAAAGAAAGCGGTGCCGATAAATCCCCAGACAACAGAAGCGATCGCCAACCATTTTCTCAAAGAATGGTCTCGGCTAAAACTGTTAGAAAGTATGGTTTGATTTTTTCCTTCTTTTACCTCAGTATTGGATGGGGCCTTGCTGGCGATATCTGAATTTAGAGATTGGGAAGCAATAGTAACAATGCCACCATGACCGGCCTGACGCACTTTAACCTCCCAATAGCCCGACTGAGAAAGATCCGGGATAAAGATAAACTTACCTTTATCGTCGGTAGTTCCTTTTAACCAGGGGCTTGCGGGGTTCTCTGGGGCATAAACTACGATTTGAGCGTTAGCCATTGGCGTCCCCGAGTCGTAGATAGCTTCAATTTCGACGGCCCGAACCGTTTGATGTTCGATCTTGACTCCGTGAGCGATCGCTCTTTCTGGGAAACCCCCCACACAGATAAGCATGAGGGTAAGTATTAATGGGCGTTTCATCTTCTGAAATTCTCTGAATGTCTGCAATAGAAAAAATCTTGCCACCGTTTTCTAGGGCAAAGGATATTTCTTAACAGAAAATCCCAATTTGCGCCTAACTGTCATTTATTGGCCCTCGTGGCGGTATCTCAGAAACCCGGTTTTTTCAAAAAACCGGGTTTCTTGACCGGTCCTCTAACTGTCATTTATTGGCCCTCGTGGCAGTGACCTTCGCCGACGTGACCCAGACTGGGCAAGATGCCCTTAAGTTGGTTGTAGTCTTCTGGGGAGAGTTTTTGCTGAAGGGCGTTGCTATCTACCTCCACCCTGCCATTTTCGGCAAAAGCTGCCAAGGGCCCAAAACCTAAAGCGCCGGTATTAATTTCGTCGTCTGGGGGGGCCTCGCCGTCGCCGAATAAGTGGTCGAAGTGGAAAGTGGCCTCTAAGTCGGCCGTGCCTCCCGCTTGGAGAATGCCTTTGCGATCGTCGCCGACAAAATCTCCGCAGGTAAACTGCAACTCTTCATCCATTTTGAGAGTGAAGGGAATAGTTTGGCCGTCTTTGGTGGCAGTGGCGATCGCTACCAGAGAATAACCTGCGGCTGGACCTTCTGTTGCTTTTGGCATTTTCCAAGACAGGGCGTTATAGCGGCCGGCCGGTGCCTCTACTTCGGCCACTAAAATCGGGGCCGAAGTTTCGTCCCCTTCTGCTAAATCCACCGTTTTTTCTGGGACGAGCAATACTGTTTCTTTAGCTTGGGGTTGACCTCCAGTTTCGGCATTGTAGGGAGGTTCTGTTTGATAGGCCGTGACTTCGGCTAAGTTGACGTAAAGCTTTTCAAATGCTATGTTCCAGCCATCCTTGGAAACAAAGCCTTCCCGCACGAAGTCCTCGCCGTTGGCCATAATTTGCAGGGTTCCCGTATTTTGAGCTTGGCTGGGAGATAAGCCCAGCAAGACCTTAGAGGCTAGCAGTGCCAAACTGCCTAATAGTAAAACCTGTTTTCTCATCGGTGTTGTGCCGTGGTAGTAGTTGCCAAGATCTAGGAAACAGGTTTTTAAAAATATTTACAATGCTCTGGGGGGGCATTAGCTTGTAATTTAGATTATAGATTTAAGTAGTAAAAAATCCTTTTTAAACTGCACGGTTAAATTATGAATGGCTTATAGCTGGTATTAGATTAGTTATGTAATTGCCAAATTTTTTAAGAACGACTAAAATATTGAGTTGTTGTTAATTTAGCACTAATTTTTGTTTAATGACGATCCTATCTAAAATTCGCTTGCTGTTTTTTGTCGGTCTAGCTGCTCTACCGATCGCTTTAAGTTCCTGTGCGGATCCTCAAGCTTACACTACTACTACGGAAGCTAGTCCCAGTGTCGCCATCAATATTAACACTGCTTCCGACGAAGAGTTAAAGAAATTGGCAGATAAATTAAACGTGCCAGACTTACCGGAAAAAATTAAGGCAAACCGTCCTTATAATGAGATCGACGAATTAGTTTCCAAGCAGCTAATAAGTCCGCAACAGTTAGATTACATTCAGAACGAAATTCTGGTTAAGGATGTACCTACAAATTAAGAGGTACAACCGACAGAAGAAATTAATCTTGGGTGTATCTCAATGCAAGTAAAAACTCCAAACTTTAACGATTTTTGTCAATTGTCAATTGTTAATTGCGTGCCTTATTCGATCTTTTTGCAAAGATTCGATGCTCCCTTAATATTTGCCCCAGTGCTGTTTTCTCAATAACTTAAAGTAAATGCTAGGGGTTGTTAGCGGTGGTTGTCAGCACGGGCTTTTTTTGTCAATTATAGGCAGTAATTGCTTATGGGATGCAAATTTTAACTAATGGCTTTCAATGGATGCAATAATTATGTACAATAACTAGAGCGATTGTTAAACTGATAAAAATATGAGAGAACTTGACACAAAAAAAACGATTGATTTGCTCAACACCATCATGGAGTTTGAGCTTTCTGGTGTAGTGCGTTACACCCACTATTCCCTGATGGTAACAGGACCTAATCGCATTCCCATCGTGCAATTTTTTCAGGCTCAGGCCAATGAATCTTTGCTTCACGCCCAACAAGCAGGTGAAATTCTGACCGGTTTGGAGGGGCATCCCAGTCAAAAAATAGCTCCTATTGAGGAAAGTTACCAACATTCAGTAAAAGATATTCTTCAAGAAAGTCTTAACCACGAGAAAAAAGCCTTAGACCTCTATAAAGAATTATTGGAAACTGTCGAGAATGCTTCTATTTATATAGAAGAATATGCTCGGACCACGATCGGTCAAGAAGAGATGCACCAATTGGAAATTAAAAAGATGTTGCGGGATTATATCTAACCAATTTCCTGCGGGCGAGGGTAAAATTTGCTTTAAATAAATGGTTTGATGATTCCAAAAGCGATCGCCCGCTCTAAAATAAAACCACCTACGACAAACAAAATCATACTTTCGATGCTCGCTATGGCCAAGGGCCACAAGATAGCGGGCATTTTTTCTGCAGACAGTCCCACATCTATTTGGCCGAAGGCCCGGACGAGTCCAAAGGCCAAGACTGCCCCGGCCTTGAGTTGGGGATTTCGATCGTCGCGGACGATGTAGCGATAGGTCGCGCCGAAAAGAAAACCGCTAATTAGGGCGATCGCCCCCCGAAACCCTACCTCCCACCCCCAGGCCTCTATCTGGAGACTTGCCAATAACTCGAACCCTGGGGCCAAAATAAAACTATTGGCGGCGAGAATAACACCAAAAGTCAACAAGGCGGAAAAACCCGCCAAAGCGCCAGCCTTAAGGGATTCGATCCGTTCTGCAGGACTGAAGTTGGAGGAGGAGTGGTTTGTCATGGGTTTCCTATTCAAAAATGCCTCAAATTAAAATAATATAAAGGTTGCAGTTGTTTTTACCGTTTTTTTTAAGCAATTATGGACATTCTTTCCTTGGGTTGGGTTTCGCTACTGGTACTAATGGCCTTCTCTATTTCAATGGTTGTCTGGGCTCGTAACGGGTTCTAGAACGTTTGCTTGTGAAACCCGGTTTTTGCTTAAGAAACCAGGTTTTTTGAAAAAACCTGGTTTCTGAGCTAATAGTTAATATCCACTGAAATTAATAATGTTTCGACGAGCAAAACCTAGATTTTTTTTGAGTATTATTGTCGCATTATCTAGTTTAATATCTCTTAGTTGTACTGCAATGAAATTGGATTTGGAATCGGAGAAACTTCCAGATAAACCTTTAACAGAATTAACTGCCACTAAGCAATCCCAAGCAACTACGATTTCGGCAGAAAAACCGATAAAAATTATGCCTTTGGGGGACTCGATTACTGATGGTTATAATGTCCCTGGGGGCTATCGGATTAATCTGTGGAAACAATTGAGCGATCGCGGTTATAAAATTAACTTTGTCGGTTCTCTCAGCAACGGCCCCAACTTTTTGCCGAACCAAAATCACGAAGGTCATTCTGGCTGGAGAATCGACCAAATAAGTATGTATGTAAAGGTCTGGTTACAAAGAACTCGACCGGATGTTATTTTATTAACTATCGGCACTAACGACATCGTACAAAATTATCGAGTAGAAACAGCTCCAGACAGACTTAACGATTTAATTGATGAGATTTTTAAAGAATTGCCAGAAGTGGAAATATTAGTAGCTTCAATTCCGCCGATAGAGGTGGCGGCAGTAGATAAAAGAGTAAACGAATATAATCGGGCGATCGCTTCTTTAGTAGAAAGGAGACAAAAAGAGGGCGATCGGCTCAAATTTGTCGATATTAATAGCGCCTTAAATTTCAACGATTTAGCAGATACGGTTCATCCCAACAGTCAAGGTCATAATAAAATGGCAAACGTTTGGGAAGAAGCATTAATACCATTATTAAAAAAATAACCAAGTTCGTAGTAATCGCTTCAGCGATAGCAGTTCGTAGTAATCGCTTCAGCGATAGCAGTTCGTAGTAATTGCTTCAGCGATAGATTGTTCGTAGTAATCGCTTCAGCGATAGATTGTTCGTAGTAATCGCTTCAGCGATAGATTGTTCGTAGTAATCGCTTCAGCGATAGCAGTTCGTAGTAATCGCTTCAGCGATTTAAAAAAGTACGACTAACAATTAACAATTAACAAAATGCTAAAAGCAATAATCTTCGATTTAGACGGCACTCTGGCAAACACAGATCCAATGCACTATCAAATTTGGGAAGAACTGCTCAAAAATTATGGTATGGAAATCGATTTGCCCTTTTACAAAAAGCACATCAGCGGCGGCACAAATGAAGCAATTCTTAACGAATTGTTACCCCAACTATCAGAAAAAGAAGTAGCAGAATTAGCCTATTATAAAGAAGCTAGATTTCGCGAAATCGCTCTCAATCTCCAACCCTTAAACGGACTCTTGGAATTTCTCAAATGGATTGAAGACAATCAATTAAAAAAAGGAGTAGTTACCAACGCGCCGCCAGAAAATGTCGAATTTATGCTTAAAGATGCTCTGAAATTAGCTCATAGATTTAACCCCATAATATTAGCCGGAGTAATGACAGCAGCCAAACCGGATCCGGCATCTTATCAACTATGTTTGAAGGAGTTAGGAGTAGGGGCAAAAGAGGCTATAGTATTTGAAGATTCTCCTAATGGAATTAAAGCTGCAGTCGGCGCGGAAATTTACACCGTTGGCGTTGCCTCCACCCACGAACCAAAAGCTTTAAAAGCTGCAGGCGCAAATGAGGTAATTGTTGATTTTAGCGAGCAAAAATTGTGGGAAATAATCGAGAGTTGCTGAGGACCGGTCAAGATACCGTTTGTTCGTAGTAAGCACTTTAGTGCTAAAAAATACTGCTATTAAAAGTGGAACCCAACAAATACGTCGGGTTCCACGGAGGTCCGCACGACCTACAAGAAAATGGCTGAGGACCGGTCAAGAAACCCGGTTTTTTGAAAAAACCGGGTTTCTGAAATACCGACTCTCTACAAACCCATTAAATACCCTCCTCGGACAAAATCTCTGCCCCATCATCTCCCAGATAAAAAGAAGTAACGGGAACGTCCAACCTTTCGCAGCGGAAAGGTTCGATTTGTTTGGTGTAAGGATTCCAAATTGCCGTTACATTGCGACGGTGTTTTTTACGTTTTAACTCGCACTCAACGCGAACGGTTTGCAACATAATTACCAACGAACTGTGGAGATAAGAATCGATAGAAAGAGCGTATTTCTCCTCCATTTCTTTCAGCTTGCGTTCTAACTCTTTTTCCGTTGCCTCTATCCTGGTTAATTCCTTTTCTTTATCCTCCCCTTCGAGACGTTTGCGACCAATTTTAGTCTTAATCTCCGCCGCTATTTCTCCATAATAACTCTTGAGTCTTTCCGTATCTCGATTTTGTTTGCGTTCTAAACTTTTTTTCCAAGGTTCTATTTCTCGATTAACCGCTTGTTTGGCAGTATTTTTAATAATCCTCGAAAGTTCCTCGAAAGAAATAGCGATGGGATTTTCCTCAAGATTTACCTCCACTCTATCAGTTTCCCACAGCAAAGCATCGCCAACATCAACTCCGGGGCAACCGGTAATTCCATTAATAAAAAACGAAGTCATCCCCACCCGTTTTTCATCGGCTGCAGCGGTGTAAGCAATATTACAAAGAATGTAAGGAGTTAAAGCGGGTTTTGCTTCGAGAAATCTAATCAAACCATTTTGGGGATGTAAAGAAGAAGCTACCAATTTATCAAAACCGCTAGGTTTTAAATGACCTTCATATTTAATGCCTAAAGTGGCTAGATAACCGGACTCTCCTAATAGTTTCTCAAACTTCTCGAAGATCTCGGAATTGTAAGTAACAAAATAGCCCGATCGCTCTTCGGCGCTAGTGGTAAAAATAACATCTTCTCGTACTTCTAAGGTATCGGCAACTTCTGGGGGCAAGACTACTTCTAAGGTGTTGTCGGAGGAAAATTCTGCCAATCCTTCTTTGAGAGATACGGTTTGTTTGATGGCTGTTAAAATTGGGTTGTCGTTCATTATTGAGTTGAAAGTTAAAAATATTGTAATATTGGTATCTCAGAAACCCGGTTTTTTGAAAAAACCGGGTTTCTTGACCTACTTTTTTCTGATAATGTCAGCTCCCGTTCTAAGTTCTTTAATAGTCTGAATATCCCGTTCTAATTCTTCTTCGTCATAGTTTAAATAGACTCCCATGCGCTTTAAAAAAGCGTGGGTTTCTAAACGGGAAGATAATTGGAGGAGACGGCGGACTTCTCCAGTAGCGATCGCTCCACAACGGTAGGCATCGGCTACAAATAGTTCCAAAAGTCTGCGATCGACATTACTCCTTTCTCCATCTAATCGTTCCACCACTTCGTCGGGAATTTCAATCGTAATCTGCATAGATTTTTATTATTCTAATCGTTTTAAATAGCAGTATAACATTAAACTTAAACCCTAGAGACAGGAAACTCGGTTTGTCGGTATCTCAGAAACCCGGTTTTTCCAAAAAACCGGGTTTCTTGACCGACCGATAATTCATTTCAATTCTGGGCTTGCTGTTGGGTTTCGTTTCACTTCACCCAACCTACAATTTAATGATGTCCTAAAACTCTACGCCTCAAAATCATCCCCAAACAACTTCTCATCCAACTCCCGAATTTCCCCGTAACTTTCCTTAGCTTTTATCAACTCATCCGCCAAACTATCGAAAGCAGAATCTAACTCCGTCTGGGATTGATTTCTCAACCAAATATCCATAATCGCCTCGCTAAAATCAAAATCATCTCCCACCGTTCCTAAAATCGTCTCGATTTCCCCTACCACCAACTCAAACATATTAATTTTATCGTGCAAAATCCGCAAAACATACTCTTCAATACTGCCTTGAATGCAGAAATTAAAAATAAAGACATCTTGAGTTTGCCCGATGCGGTGAATCCTCCCAATTCGCTGTTCTATTTTCATCGGATTCCAGGGCAAATCGTAATTAACTATAGCATTAGCAAATTGAATATTTCGACCTTCCCCGCCGGTTTCCGATGCCAGTAAAACCGAGATTTTATCCCTAAAAGCTTCGATGGCAGCATCCTTTTCTTTTAAAGACATATCTCCTCGAAACTGAGCCACTTCTATGCCATTTTCCGTTAAATATTCTGCCAAATAATCCTGGGTAACTCGATGGTTGATAAATACCAAAGTTTTCTGGGAAGACTTTTTTAACAACTCTAATAACTGTCTCCCTTTCTCAAATTCCTTGATATTCTTAGCCCGACGCAACAAAAATTTAAGCTCTTCGTGGTCGAACCTTTTTTGCAGTCCTTTTAAAGAATCTATTAAAGCTGTTGGGCTGCTTCCCGCCCGCATTAACAGAGTATTTCTGGTTAATTTATCGAAGCCTTTTTCCTCTTGATGCTGTCGCAAATAAGCGTTAATTGCAGCATATAAATCTTGTTCCTTTTTGGTGGGAACTACGTTAATCGTTGAAGCGAATCTTTTCGGCAGTTTCACATCTACCAAACTGCGGGTATTTCTAATCGTAACTTCCCGCATCAACTGGCGCAGTTTTTCTGGATTTTTGGGAACTCGCCCATCTCTGGAATTGACGTACTCTTTTTTAAATTGAGCTTCTGTTTTTAACACTCCCGGTTTGAGTAAGGTTAAAAGATTGAATAATTCGATAAGATTGTTTTGGACTGGGGTGGCAGTTAGCATTAAAATAAAACGCTTGTTTAAGGCATTTACTAACTTCCAATTGAGAGTTTTACGGTTTTTTAAATGATGGGCTTCATCTACGATTACTAAATCCCATTCTCTCTCGGTAACGTAGGAGAAATGGGCTTTATGTTTGGCGGTGTTGATAGAGGCAACAATGCGATCGCTACTCAACCAAAATTCTTCGGGGCTCGTCTCTCTTTGGTCGGTAGTAATAGTAGAAATAGCAAACTTTTCTTCTAATTCCATCTGCCACTGAGAAACTAAGGAAGCGGGGGTAAGAATTAATAAAGTTTTTATCGCCCCTCGGATGAGATATTCTTTACAAATTAAACCCGCTTCGATAGTTTTTCCCAAACCAACTTCGTCCGCAAGTAAAGCCCTTCCTCCCATTTGTTTGATGACTTTTTTTGCCGTTTCTATTTGATACCAATGTTTGTCGATATTAGCGAGAGCATTTAGGGCTGCCAGTACGTCGTAGTCGGCTAAAACTGATAGGTTAAAAAGGGCAAGTCTGGCTTCGTATTCTGGTAGGGATGCAACTTTAAATTCTTGGAGGGCTTGAATTGCTGGAGAGGTTTTAAACTGAAATGAAAAGTCTTTTGTCATATTTTTTCGATTAGTTAAATTAGTTAATTGTTGGTTTTCTGCCATATTTCTTCTTCCAAGTCAAACCATTCTCTGGCTAAATTAAAATCTCTTTCCCCCCGACGAATAGCTCCTTCTTTTAATTCCTCTCTCAGAGAAGTCATTTTCGCAACTGTTTCTAATACTCGAACTGCTTGACTTTCTAAATAGGGAAAATCATTAATAAATTCCGATAGACCTTCCTCACCTTCTAAGTAGTCGAAAAAAGTCTGCAATGGCACGCGACTGCCAGCAAAAACAGGCGCACCGCTCATAATTTCTGGGTCTTTATTAATGATTCCTTTTTTTTGTAAAACTGATTCTATCTTCATCGGCATAGCGTAATTATTAATTATTGATTACCGTCAAAACCGCTCGATATCGCACTTCGTTATCGCGCACTTTTTCTATAGCTTCGTTCGTCTTTTCTATCGGAAACACCTCCACCACCGGTTCGATACCAAACTCTTCCGCCACCGATAGCATCTCCATAATCATCGCCCGCCCGCCAATGGGAGAAGACATAATCCGGCGGCGCTTCGCCAGCAAAGAAAATAACGACAGGTTCAAAGGTTCCTCTGGCACTCCGACAATGGAAAAAGTACCATCGGCATCGAGAAACTCGACATAAGCGCCCCAGTCTAGAGTCGAAGGCACCGTACTCAATAAAATATTCAACGGACGAGAGGGGCGGGGGGTTTTTCGCCTTTTTTAACAACGATCGCCTCCTTAGCGCCCAGGTTGCTCGCAAAATCTGCCTTATCCTGGGAAGTAGTAAACGCCGTCACTCGGTTGCCTAACTTGCTGGCAAATTGTACCGCTAGATGTCCCAAACCGCCGACACCGATAACACCTATTTCCAGTTCCGAACCCATGCCCGCGTAGCGCAAGGCCGAATAAACCGTAATGCCGCCGCACAATAACGGTCCCGATGCCTTAGTATCGATACCGTCTGGAATGGGGAAGGCAAAGCGGGAGTCAACCGATAAATAGTTAGCAAAACCTCCCGGCCCCGTAACGATTAAACCTTGGTTGCGATCGCACAAATTCTCGTTACCCCGCAGGCAGTCGCGACACTGGAGGCAAGAAGTTCGCTGCCAACCGACACCGACGCGATCGCCCTTTTTCAAATGAGTTACTTCCGGTCCTATCTCTACAACTTCCCCCACTACTTCATGCCCCGGCACCAAGGGATACTTAGTCAAGCCCCAATCGTTATCCATCATGTGAAGGTCAGAATGACAGATACCACAAGCTAGCACTTTAATCATGCACTCGTAACCTCGCGATGGTTCGACCTCAAAAGTATAAGGTACTAGAGTTGCCCCTCGTTGTTTGGCTGCATAAGCTTCGATTTTCATAATTTTGATAATTGGTAATGGGTAAGGGGTTTGTAATTTAATAAAATACTGACTTGTTGGGTTCCGTTTCACTTCACCCAACCTACATTTTGCCTTTTGCCTTTTGCCTTTTGCCTTTTGCCTACTTTTGCTTCTCCAAATTTGCTGCTTTTAACATAATTTTTGCCTTCAAACGAGCTGCCGCTTGTAAATCGACATTCAAATCTGTTTCGTCAACAATTTCTCCCGTTAAAACCTCCAGTACATCTTCCAAAGTTACCACCCCAGACATCCCGCCGTATTCATCTAAAACTACCACCAAATGTTGGCGGGTTTTCTGAAATTCTTTCAGCAATCTATCGGCGCGAATAGTTTCCGGAACGAACCGAACTTCTCTGATAAAATCTGCCACTTTTTCCTCGCCACTCCCATCGATCGCCCCCGCCAATAACTCGTGTTTTAAAACCAAACCTACCACCTTATCCATAGAATCTTCGATAACAATAATCCGACTGTGTTGGGAATTAATAATCTCTTTTTTTACCTCGCTTAAAGTCGAATCTGCTTTTAAATAAGTAGTGGCGATGCGAGGAGTCATTAAATTAGCGGCGTTGCGATCGTTCAAGCGAAAAACCCTTTGAATCATTTCCGCTTCGTCATCTTCGATGGCCCCTTCTTGATATCCTAACCTTGTCAAAAATAAAATTTCCGCTTCATTAGTTGTCAGACCTCTTTTACCCTTAGTAAAAGGAGAAGTTATTGTTTCTAAAGCTACGATTATGGGATTAAATAAAAAAGTAAGCCCCCTCACCGGCAAAGCCACGCTTAAAGCAATATTTTCGGCGTAACGTTCCCCCACAGTTTTTGGTATGATTTCGGCAAAAATGATAATCAAAAAGGTCAAAAATGCTGAAAATATTCCCAACCAAGCATCTCCTAAAAGAGAAGTTGCTAGAGAGCCGATAACGATGCTGCCAACAATGTTAAAAATATTGTTGAGAATGACAACGGTGGCTATCGGTCGATTGATTTTTTTCCTAATAGCTAATAAAGCAACTGCTGTCGGTTTTTTCGACTGCGCTAGCTGTTGGACTTTGATTAGAGGAACTGACAGTAACGCTGTTTCCGTAGCAGAACAAAACGCCGACCCCACAAGCACGATTAAAACTACTACAATTAGTTCCCACATCTTTTCAATCTTGAGTCTTTTTAGCAACAATTACTAATTATTGATGAAACCTTCCGATCGCCCGCCCCATTGGTTAGTTTGGTTAATTTTAACCATCGGCGTTCTCGCCATCTCCACCGCCGCCATTTTTGTCCGTTTGGCTAGCGTATCCGCCGATAAAAGCGGAGTGGGATTTTCTCTGGCCATCGCCGCTTCTCGCCTCACCCTGGCCTCCTTGCTCTTAATCCCCGCCTGGCCCAGGATTCAGTGGCAAGCTCTCCAACCCGGGGCATTAGCTTATGCGGGGGCAGCCGGAGTTTGTCTGGCCTTCCACTTTACTACCTGGACTACTTCCCTATCCTACACTTCCATCGCCGCCTCTACTACCATCGTCACCACTAATCCCCTCTGGGTGGCCCTCCTTTCCTGGCTGTGGTTAAAAGAAAAACCCACCAAGAAAGCCATTGTCGGTATTGCACTGGCCCTCAGTGGCGGACTTATTATCGGTTTGGCAGACGTTGGCCCTGGCCATTTGACCTCTAACCCTCTTTTGGGCAATTTTTTGGCCCTTACCGGGGCCTGGGGCGCTAGCCTCTATTTTCTTTTGGGACAACAGGCCCAGGCCCGAGGCTTTGGCATTGGTGGCTATATCGCCGTAGCTTACAGCCTTGCCGCAGCCATACTTTTGCCCCTTTCTTTAATTTTTGGCCCGGGCTATCTCGGTTATCCGCCCTCGGTCTATTTTTACCTTTTATTAATGGCTTTATTGCCTCAATTAGTAGGTCATACTAGCTTTAATTGGGCCGTTCGCTGGCTGTCGCCAACTGTGGTTACTTTGGCGATTTTGTTCGAGCCCGTCGGTTCGAGTTTTTTGGCTTATTTCTTGTTTCAAGATGTGCCTTCGCCTCTGTTATTTTTTGGTGCAGTTTTCTTGTTGTTTGGAGTGGCGATCGCCGCTCTCGGTACTAGAAAAAAATCTTAATTCAATCTCGATTAATTTCTTAGCTCAGAGCGATCGCTACCTCCCTCCACCATCGCCTAATTACTCCTGTTACCATCCAGATTAATCTTCTCATGGTAGAGCTCTGAAATAACGCCCAGGCATTTATTATCAAACAAACCCCAGCCAAACCCAGCAGAATAAAAGTCTGAATCCTCACCACGCCAATAGCAAACCAGCTTGCCACATGAAGGAGCATTATTATGGCGGAAATGCTGGCAGTTATAGCCGCAAAACTTACTTTATTTTTGGGGAAATTTAATCCTACAAAAATTAGGGACAATAAGGTAGAAATCAGATTTAGTGGAACTAAAACAGCACAAATAGCAACGCAGTTGATTCGAGAAAATTCGGCAATGGTATTTAAGTCAAACATTCGTTAGTTTTTTAGTAAATTTTTCTGCTGGTATGATTCTATCTCGAAAAATGCTAGGATAGCAGTATCGGGTAATACCTACTGCTATCTATCTCGATCCCTTTTCTGGACGACATCGGTCCAAAAGTTAGTAAACATCATCAGCATCCCTCCTAAGAAGATGGCGATCGCCATGCCCACCGGCACCGCGCTCTGCCAATCAATAGTTTCCATTGTTTTCCCTCCTAGACTTATTGCATTATAAGAATTTTCTCGCTATTATTTAACAATATTAAAAAAAGTTAAGAAAGTTTAACTTTGTTTGATTTTTCTTAATAATGCTGGCAAAAATTAAGATGTTATCTAAATTTGAGAAATAGCTATCTTGGCAAAAAAAGATTAAAATGAAAAAAAAATGTACGGCAGGGGCGCTCTTCTAAACTAGAGGGATCTTTTTAAATAAGACAACAACATGAACGAAATTACTGCAGCCAAACAAGAATACTTAAAAAACTGCGCGAAAGAGGCAATTCACTTATCAAATAGAATTCAGCCTCACGGATTGCTTTTAGTATTAAAAGAACCGGAGCTTGAAATTTTACAAACAAGTCATAATACCTTAAATTTTTTAGGACTGGAACCTCATTTTATAATCAACAAAAGCTTGAAAGAATTTTTCGATAATTATCAAGTAAACAAGCTAATCGATTTGTTAAAAAATGAAGAATTAAAAAATATAAATCCAGTCAATTTTTGGTTGCACGACGGCCAAAAATTTTTAGTATTTGATGGCATAATTCACCGCAACCAAGGCTTATTAATTCTCGAACTAGAACCAAAACAGTCTCAAGAAAAAACTCCTGCTTTAGGATTTTATCATTCGGTAAAAAAAGCAGCATCCAAAATTCAAAGCGTCTCGAATCTTAATAACCTCTGTCAAACTATTGTAACAGAAATCAGGCAACTGACCAATTTTGACAGAGTTATGGCATATAAATTTAACCCCCAATGGCATGGAAATGTAATTGCAGAAGATAAATTAGAAACCCTGCCGCCTTACTGGGGCCTTCAATACCCAGAATCGGATATTCCTCAACAAGCACGAGAACTCTATTCTCTCAATTTTTTGAGGTTAATACCAGATATTAATTATCAGCCAGTTCCCATTATTCCCGAAATAAATCCCGCTACCAAAGAACCTTTAGATTTAAGTTTTTCTGTTTTAAGAAGCGTATCTCCGATGCATATAGAGTACCTTGAAAACATGGGAGTAAGGGCAACTTTGTCCATATCTCTGATGAAAAATCGGAAGCTCTGGGGGTTAATTGCTTGCCATCATTATTCGCCTAAATACGTTCCTTATGAAGTGCGCGCCGCTTGCGAATTTCTGGGACAAACGATGTCTTTACAACTTTCTTGGTTGGAAGACGACCAAGACTACGACTATCGCCTCAGTTTAAAATCGATTCAATCCCAGATTATTGAATATTTATCTCCAGCAAAAGATTTGGTCGAAGCTTTAATTCGCTCTCAGCAAAATTTGCTAAAATTAGTAAGCGCTAATGGAGTGGCTGTTATTTCTAGAGATGATTGTTATGTCTTAGGAGAAACGCCAGAAAAAGAGGCAATTAACGATTTAGTGGATTGGTTAGAAAAACAAAAAATAGAAGAAGTTTTTGCGACAGATTCTCTGCCGAAAATTTATCCAGAAGCGGAGAAATTTAAAGAGTTTGCTAGCGGTTTTCTGGCAATTTCTATATCGCCGGCCCAGAGGATTTATGTCTTGTGGTTTAGACCGGAAGTTATTAAAACGGTACATTGGGCGGGAAATCCCAATCAACCGGTGAGTGCGATCGAGTCCGACGGTATCATTCATCTCTCCCCTCGCCAGTCTTTCGATTTGTGGAAAGAAACGGTTAAACTAACTTCTTTGCCTTGGAAGAAATGCGAAATAGACGCGGCGTTGGATTTGAGAAAAGGTATTGTTAATATCGTTCTGCGTCAAATAGAAGAATTATCGAAATTAAACGCGGCCTTGCAAAAATCAGAAGCCAGAGAACGAGAAAAAGCAGAGCGTTTAGAAAGAGCTTTGCGCAAGCTGAAATCCGCACAAACCCAATTAGTTCAAAACGAAAAAATGTCTAGTTTGGGGCAATTAGTTGCCGGTGTTGCCCACGAAATTAATAATCCGATTAATTTTATTTTTGGCAACCTCATCCACGCCGATGATTACATTAAAGATTTGGTTCGCATCATTCAACTCTACCAAGAATGTTACAAATCTCCTCCCCCCCAGCTTCAAGAAGAAATAGAAAACATAGAACTAGATTATATTCTGGAAGATTTGCCAAGCTTGCTAGGTTCGATGAAAATAGGGGCAGATCGCATTCGAGAGATTATTAAATCTTTGCGCAATTTCTCTCGTTTGGATGAGGCGGAAATGAAAGAGGTTGATATTCACGAAGGTTTAGAAAGTACCTTGTTGATTTTGAAAAATAGACTCAAGCCCAAGCCAAATGTTACTATTAATTTGGTTAAAGAATATGGTGCTATACCCTTAGTCGAATGTTACGCCTCTCAACTCAATCAAGTATTTATGAATCTCCTGGCTAACGCGATCGACGCACTTGAAGAAGCTGCTGCTGGCGGTAATACTAATGGCAAGCTTTCTTCTACTACAGAAAAATTCAATCCAACCCTTACCATTAAAACAGAAGTTGCAGGAGAAAATAAGGTATTTATTCGCATTGCCGATAACGGTATCGGCATGACGGACGCAGTTTCCCGGCAAATCTTTGACCCATTTTTTACTACTAAACCGGTGGGTAAAGGTACTGGCATCGGTTTGGCTATTAGCTATCAGATTGTTGTTGAAAAACACGAGGGCCGATTGACTTGCACCTCCAAACCGGGAAAGGGGACCGAGTTTGCCATTGAAATTCCCATTCGTCAGGCCGTGGCCCGGACCGCTTCGTAAAATTAAATCGGATTTAATGGCCCATTGCTTCAAAAATCTTAATATCTCTTAAGATAAAGAAAAGCTAAATGGACAAGGATTTAAAGAAAAATGGAAAAAGAAGCTAATAGCTCCAAGTGGGACGCCGGACGATTCGTCCAAACTTTGGCCTATTTTCGGGTCATCCCTTTTCTTGGCAGTTGCAGTTGGTTGCAAAGGTTGTTTGGCGGCGGCCCCAAACAGAAACAACCCAGCGGACCCCTGGTTCTGGTGGCCGGGGCCACTGGCGGGGTTGGCAAGCGGGTGGTTTCCAGACTGTTAAAGCGCGGATATAAAGTAAGAGCGCTAGTTCGAGATGGAAAAAAGGCAAAAAAAATTCTGGGTAACAACGTTGAGATAGTCGAAGCAGATATTGTTATCCCGGAAACTCTGACTCCAGAGATAACTAAAGACGTTACCAAAGTTATCTGTTGTACTGGAACGAGAGTGCAACCGGTAGAAGGAGATACTCCCAAGCGAGAAAAATACTATCAAGGCGTTAAGTTTTATCTGCCAGAGGTAGTTGACGTGCCGGAAATGGTGGAATATAAAGGTATCGAAAATCTGGTGGGGACAGTGGGAGAACAACTGAACCAAGACAGGGAACAAATGCTCTTCGACTTCAGCCAACCCACGGAGGACTTAAAAGAAACCTGGGGGGTATTAGATGATGTGGTCATGGGAGGGGTTAGCGAAAGTTCTATCCGCTTGGTAGAGAATACGGCCCTTTTTACCGGCAACGTCTCCACTGCTAACTCGGGCGGTTTCGCTTCGGTGAGGACTCGCAATTTCGACCCGCCGAAGAATTTAGCGGGATTTAGCGGTATAGAAATGCGGGTTAAGGGAGACGGCAAGCGCTATAAGTTTATTCTCCGCTGCGAGAGCAAGTGGGATGGAGTGGGTTATTGCTATTCTTTCGATACGGTTTATAATATCTGGATTACGGTTCGCATTCCCTTCGAGGATTTAATTCCGGTGTTTCGCGCCAAGACGATAAAGGATGGCAAATCTTTCGATTCAACTCAACTTTATTCGGTTCAATTAATGTTGAGTAAATTCGAGTACGATCGCGCCCTTAACCCTAAGTTTTCTCCGGGTTTTTTCCAGTTGCAAATTGAATATATCAAAGCTTACGGCGGCGATAATTTGCCTAAATTTGTCATGGTAAGTTCTGCGGGGGTTACTCGTCCGGGGCGACCGGGTTTAAACTTAGATGAAGAACCGCCGGCGGTAAGGTTAAACGACCAATTGGGAGGGATTTTAACTTGGAAATTAAGGGGAGAAGATGCGGTTCGTTCCAGTGGCGTTCCTTATACGATTATTCGACCTTGCGGCATGACTGAAGAGGCGGGGGGTAAGGGCTTAATTTTCGACCAAGGGGATAATATTAAGGGTTTGGTGAGTCGAGATGATATTGCGGATTTGTGCGTGGAGGTTTTGGAGAGACCCCAGGCAAATAAGGCTACTTTTGAGGTAAAAGGGGCTAAGGATGGGGATAACGTGCAGGATAACAGGTCTTTATTTGCGGGTTTAAAACAGGATTGTTAATTGTTAATTGTTAATTGGATTTAAGAAACCGGGTTTTTTGAAAAAATCGCTGAAGCGATTACTACGAACGCAATCGCTGAAGCGATTACTACGAACGCAATCGCTGAAGCGATTACTACGAACGCA
>CAZUCT010000002.1:47370-50613 GCA_964619285.1 uncultured bacterium
ATCGCTGAAGCGATTACTACGAACAAATTATGAAAAATAGAGGGAGCTTTTTAACGCCGTATTTGTTTTTATTGCCTGCTTTATTGGTATTAGGATTAACGGTTTTTTTTCCGGCCATCCAGGCTTTTTATTTTAGTTTTACTAGCTACGATTTAATCCAACCGCCCCAGTGGGTGGGGTTGAAAAATTTTGAGAAAATGTTGGGCGATCGCCTCTTTTGGCAGAGTTTTTTTAATACCATTCTTTATTTAATTGGCGCGGTTCCGATTTTAGTTTTTGCCCCTTTAGGTTTGGCAATTTTGGTAAATCAAAAATTGCGGGGCATGAATTGGTTTCGGGCGATTTATTATCTGCCAGTAGTCGTCTCGATGGTGGTGGCGGGTATTGCTTGGAAGTGGATTTATGCGGAAAATGGTTTTTTAAATCAATGGGGAAGTTTGCTTTGGTTCGAGTTTTTTGGCAAGGGTTTAAATTCGCCTTTTCCTATTCCTTGGTTGACGAGCCCTAACCTGGCACTTTTTAGCGTGATGGCGGTGACGGTGTGGAAGGGTTTGGGATATTATATGGTTATTTATTTGGCGGGGTTGCAGTCGATACCGACGGAACTTTACGAGGCGGCGGAGTTGGACGGTTGCGGCGGGTGGAGGAAGGATTGGGAGATTACGTTACCTTTAATGAGACCTTATTTAGTTTTGGTGGGAGTTATTTCGGCGATTTCGGCGACTAAGGTTTTTGAAGAGATTTATATTATGACTCAGGGAGGACCCAGGAATAGTTCTAAGACGATTGTTTATTATTTGTTTGAGAAGGGGTTTGAGGATTTGGAAATTGGTTATGCTTGTAGTATTGGGTTGGTGTTGTTTTTGATTATTTTGGGGTTGTCGGTTTGGCGGTTGGGGGTCGAGCGATCGCCCGGTTTGTAGGTTTCTAATGTCTCAACTGTGTTAAGATTGAGAATTGTTACAGATTTAGGGTTGAAAATATGTATTATTTTAGCGTTGCAGACGGGTCCGTTTACAAACTGATTTTAGTAACAACTGTATTCGCAGTTATCTGGGGGCTAATTTTCAAAGATATGCTGGAATATCAATTAGCTTTGTGGAACGCAAACAGCAAATCGCAAAAGCAAATTAACTACCAAAAACCTCAGATAGTATTTGCTTATGTAGGCACGACTTTTTTTACCACGATATGCATGGGTGCCGGTCTTTCGACCTTTCAAATTGGTGATTTAATTGCTTATATTTTGGGGGCAATTGTTGTTTTGCCGACAGCTTTATTTATCTGGTTGCAGTTAGGTTCGATGTTAATTTTGTTAGCGGAAGGAGGTTCGGCGGCTATCAGTATTGAAGAGTATTTGCCGGGGGAAAAGGGAGAAAAGAAAGCTGACAAATAAAAGTTCGTAGTAAGCGCTTAAGCGCTAAAGCGCTTACTACAAACAGACCTACTCCATTTCTTCTTCTAATTCTTTTCTTTTTTGTTCTTCTTTATCTATTTCTGGCAACCTGTAAATAATACCAGCAGCATACCAGTAATAAACGCAGACCGGATCCACGTCCAGAGGATAATAATAAGTATTGTAACTAATAATCAAAACAAAAACCCAAAAAGACGCTCCAAAACTGCGCAAATTCTTATCTTTAACCGAGCGATAAGATTTAAAACAAGTGAAAGTTATAGAAGTAGCAAAACCTAAAAATATTATGGCACCCAACGGTCCCATTTCATAAATTAATTTAGGATAATAGGTTTCGACTAATTGAGTTTTACCAAAAATACGAGCTGAGTTAGTTGCCCTTCCAATACCGCGACCTAAAATTCCATCATTTCCCCCAGAAGTATGCTCGAATTGTTCGGTAATAAACTGGGTGGGTGGAGACGCTTGCCAGCGACTAACAAAACTATCTATGCGTTCTTGAACGATCGCCGGATTAGATGCAGAAACCACTAATAAAAGTACCCCCAGTCCGCCGGCGATGGGAATAAACCTTTTGACGTTAGTTACCTGACCGGTTAATACTAATAAAATAACAGTGACCGTAGGCACCAAGGCTAAAGCAATTCTTTGACCGGAGATAACCGCATTAACAAATACCAATCCCATACCCGCCAAACCGCCCATTCGCCATAACGGAGAAGGATCGCTAAAAGCAGTGGCAAAGGTAAAAAAGGCATTGCCAATTAAAAACCAGGCCCACTGCCACGGCGCGACAAAAGTGCCCGGCAAACGTATCATGTTTTGGGAAGGACTAAATACTAAAGAACCTCCGACCAAACACTTAGCATCAAGGGTTGCTTTAAACAGATCGTCTCCCGATAAATGGTCTGTGCCTTTGCACCTACCGGAGGAAAGAAATTGGTATTGAACCATCCCCAGCAGACAGCAAATTATGGCAAGAACGAGCATCAGACGGGTAAATAATAATAAATTTTTCTTGTCCTTAATTTGATAGTAAGCACAAGTAATTAGGGGAATATATCCTAGAAAAACTTTCAATCCTAAAATTCCCATTGCGATTGGTTTATCGCCAGGATTGGGAGGATTTAGCTGTTCGAGACCGTTAACTGCTAGCAGTACAAATAAGGAGAAACCCAGAAGAATATAGAGAGGGATTTTAATCTTTGGTTCGACTAAAAATGGCTGCTTTTTCTTTTTAAGTTGCAGGACTAATGCGATTAATGCAGGAATATAAAAACCATCTTTGGCAAGTTGAAAGATGGCATTTCCTCCCCCCACCCAGTAAGTGATGGTGCCAGAAAAAGGTAGATAGATGATAAATGCCCACAACCCCATCATGGGATATTTATAGGACAGGGCGAGGACTGCGATACCGCCACCGCCAGCGATCGCCAATTTCGGCTCCGCGACAAAAAATAAGATAGTGCCAACTACAGCACCGATACCGCCATAAGTAGCAAGGGCGCCGATAGTTTCGCCAATCATCTTCGCCCTTTGCTTCTTTCTGGCAGCCAACTCTTTTTTACTTATAGTTGGCTTTTTAACCTTGCCTTTCTTCTTCTTTTTTTTGTCTTTTGATTGTTTTAACTTCGCTTTTGGTGGCACGGCAGTCTTAGTTTGAAAGGAAATAAGAACTAAGGGACTTGCAATTTAATAACATACCGATGTTGGGTTGCGTTTCACTTCTGCCCGACCTACTCCAGACCGGTATTTCTTTTGCTAGTCCCTAAAAGGAAATAAGAACTAAGGGACTTGCAATTTAATAACATACCGATGTTGGGTTG
>CAZUCT010000002.1:50713-56234 GCA_964619285.1 uncultured bacterium
CGTTTCACAGGAGCCCAACCTACTCCAGACCGGTATTTCTTTTGCTAGTCCCTAAAGGGTCAAATGTTGCCGAACTGCTAAAACCAATTTCTCTGCCCAACGTTCTGCTAATTCGGCACTTACTGCTTCTACCATAACGCGAATGACCGGTTCCGTACCGGAAGCGCGGACCAACACCCGGCCTTTACCTGCCATGGCCGCCTCTGCCCGGTCGATCGCCTCTACCAAAGGTTCGCATTTCTGCCAATTTAACCTTAATTCCCGATCCTCCACTCGAACGTTTTTCAAAAGTTGGGGATAGAGCTCGAAACTGTCGTCGATTAATTCTGCCAGGGAAACGCCCGATCGCTCGACCAAAGCGGCCAAATGCAAAGCAGTAATCAAACCATCGCCGCTAACTCCGTAGTGGGGGCATAAAATATGACCCGACTGTTCGCCGCCCAACATCGAACCGGTTCGCTGCATTTCGGCGCGAACGTGTTGGTCGCCCACGGGAGTCCGCATCATTTCGCCCCCCAAGTCATGCCAGGCTTTTTCAAAACCGAGGTTGGCCATTACCGTCGTCACGATGAGATTTCCGGGCAAGAGTCCGGCCTTCCTCAAATTTTGGCCCCATAAATAAAGGATATAGTCGCCGTTAACCTCGCGGCCTCGGCTATCTACTGCCAGGGCGCGATCGGCATCTCCGTCGAAGGCAAACCCCAAGTCCGCTTGATGTTCTTGAACTGCGGCGGCGAGAAAACCGAGATGGGTAGAACCGCAGTTAACGTTGATGCGATCGCCATCGGCCTTCTCGTGGAGACAAATTACTTCGGCCCCCATGGCCCGAAATACTTCCGGGGCCACGTTAACCGCCGCGCCCCAGGCTAGGTCCAGGACTATTTTCATCCCTTGCAAATAACCGGGCACCAGGGGTAGAGACAGAGACTCGACATATTTTTTGACCAACTCCGGCCTGTAGTAATGCTGTCCCCAGACGCTATGAACTGAGGAAACATGACCATCTCCCCGAATGCCTGCTTCTATTTGTTTCTGCAACATCGAAGAAAGCTTAGTGCCGTTAGGGCCGAAAAATTTAATGCCGTTATCTTCTGGGGGGTTGTGACTGGCAGAAATCATTACCCCGCCGGCGGCCCCAGAAATGCTGGCGAGATGGGCGACGCAGGCAGTGGGGCATAAGCCTAAGTGCCAGACTTCCAAACCTGCGGCGGTCAAACCTGCGGATAAGGCCATTGCCAGCATATTGCCGGAATTTCGGGTATCTTGGCCCATAATTACCGGGCCGGGGCTAGCTTGGTGGTGGCGCAATACTTGTCCGGCCCAGAAACCGATTTGCAGGGCCAGGGGTGCGGTTAATAAATCTCCCACTTTGCCCCGAATGCCGTCGGTACCGAAGAGGGGGGAGTTGGGCAGGTTGCGGTTGTTCCAGGCGAAGGCGGTTTCAGTTCGTTTGGTGGGGGTTGGTCTGTGGGAAGGTGCGGCTACCATAATTTATTTTCACTCCTCTAAATGTCGATTTAGTTTAATTGGATTTTACAGATAGCGTTGGATTATATCAGTAGTGGCCTTACAGGTTTAATTGAGTTGCTCTGGCCGGGTTGTCTCAGTGGAGGAAACGAATACCCTTTACGAATCTTTTTAAAGTTGCTAAACTAGACGGATTATGTCATTTTAATAAAGAAAATATCTGAAAGACTTTTTGTTAGATTAGCCTTTATTCAAAAATCGTTTTCATAACTTTAACAAACTGAGATTAGCTTGAATTTGATAGTACAAAAGTTAGTAAAGTGATAGTATTAGGAATAAACTGCGTTTATCATGAATCAGCAGCCTCTTGTATCGTAGATGGAAGAGTTGTATCAGCAGCAGAAGAAGAACGATTTAATCGGTACAAGCATGGCAAAGCAGCACGGAACGACAATGCTCATATTTTACCTTTGCAAGCGATAAATTTTTGTTTAAAAAATGCAAAATTAGATTTAGCAGACCTCGATTTAATTGCTATTTCTTTCGATCCTAAGCTCCGCAAAAAAACTTTTGAAGTAGATTCTTTAGCTACAGCAGGAGATTGGGGCAGCATAGAAGGAGAAAATGTATTTCGTCAGAGTTTGGAACAAATCGAATGTTCTTTGAACGAAGCATTAGGGGATGGGGCTGTAGAAAAACTCATCTGGGTTCCCCATCATTTAGCCCATGCTGCTTCTGGGTTTTTTCCTTCTGGGTTTTCTGAAGCTGCGATTTTGGTAATAGATGGTATTGGGGAAAATGCTTCATCAATAATGGCTTATGGTAAAGGGAATAAGTTGAAGGTAGCCCGGCAAATTTCATATCCCCACTCTCTAGGTTTTTTGTGGGAAAAATTATCGGAATTTTTAGGTTTTTCCGAATACGATGCTTGCCAAGTTATGGGATTGGCTGCTTATGGAGAAAAGCAAGCTTTACAAGCAGAATTTTCCAAATTTGCGAGAGTAACAGATGAGGGTTTCCACCTTGAAAAAGAAGTACTTTGCTTTCGGAATTCAGACTTCAAGGAATTAGAAGCGCTACTGGGTAAAAGTAGAAAAGAAAACGAGCCAATAGAAGAACGCCATAAGAACATTGCTGCCTGTTTACAAGATTTTAACAATGAAGCTGTGATGGGTTTAGTCAGAAATCTTTACCACCTTTGTCCATCGGAGAATTTGTGCTTGGCGGGAGGGGTTGCCCTTAATTGCGTTACTAACTGGCTAATTAAAGAAAAAAGTCCGTTTAAAAAGATTTTTATTCCACCGGCACCCAACGATGCAGGAACCGCAGTTGGTGCTGCCTTGTATGCCTATCACAGTCGATGCAGTCAAGCTGCCTCTCCAATAGCCCAGCTCTCCCCTTACATGGGGCCAGAATTTGACCGAGAACAAATTCTCGAAGCTATGGCCCAATCGGGTCTGACTTGGAAACGCTCAGTGGATAGCGCGATCGATGCGGCTGACATGATAGCAGATGGTAAAATAGTAGGTTGGTTTCAGGGTCCAATGGAGTTTGGCCCTCGCGCTTTGGGTAATCGCTCCTTATTGGGGGACCCGCGCTCTACAGCGACAAGAGACCTTTTCAACCAAAAGGTAAAGCACCGAGAAGATTTTAGACCTTTTGGTCCTAGCGTGTTAGCTGAAAGGGCTGCAGAATGGTTTGAAATCGGCTGCCACTCGGAAAGTCTAAAATATATGCTTTTCACTTGTCCGGTAAGAGCCGAAAAACGATCGAAAATTCCCGCTGTCGTTCACATCGACGGAACTGCAAGAGTCCAAGTGGTAGAAAAAGAACTAAACCCTAGTTACTACCGACTGATTGAACGATTTGAACGCCGCACGGGGGTTCCTGTAATTCTCAATACCTCGTTTAACGATCGGGAGCCGATAGTTTGTTCGCCTTTTGATGCTATTTCCACTTTTAAAGGGACGGCGATCGATGTTTTGTTTCTGCAAGACTTTTTCGTAGAAAGGAAAAATTGATAGCATAATCGCTCTAAAATTCTGCTATCAATTAACTCTAAAAACTGAGTTTATGGCTAATGATGACAATTGCCAAAAAATCAAAAAATCGGTTTCTTGGAACTAAAGAAATAGATTATCCTGCCTTGGTTTTTAACCTGTAAATTTGGAGAATCGTAAGATGGCATGGTTTTATTTAATCGTAGCGGTAGGCTGCGAAATTATCTGGGCTAGCACTTTAAAAGCAACGGAAGGATATTCACAGCTCGTGCCCTCTATTTTCAACGCAGGCGTCTTAGCTATTAATCTTTATTTTCTTTCTAGTGCTGTCAAAACTTTGCCAGTTGCTATAGCTTACCCTATATGGACGGGTTTAGGTGCTGTGGGAGTAGTATTGGGAGCCGTTCTATTTTTTCACGAAAGTTTGGGAGTTGGGCAAATACTTTGCATCTTCTTGATAATGTTAGGAGTAATTGGTTTAGAACTTGGCAAGCCTAAAGAAGCTGAAGAAGTCGTTAAGCCTGAAGAAAAGGGAGAACTGACTAAACTTGAAAACCCTGGGGAACCTATCGAGCTAGAAAAAATCGAGCTAGAAAAAATTGTCGCCACTAACAAATCTGAGGAAATTACTGAAAAAGAGGTTCTTTGAACATTAAAACTAACGTATTTCGAGCTGAATTTTGGATTAATAGGAGCGATTTATGAGTTGGGAATGGGTTTACCTAATGCTAGCGGTAATTTGTGAAATTATCTGGGGTCTTACGTTAAAAAGTACAGAAAGATTTACGCGGCTTTTGCCATCTATTCTAAATGTACTTGCTTTAGGTGCTGTGTTGTATTTTCTGTCTGCAGCCGTTAAGCTTTTGCCAATAGCAGTAGCTTATCCTGTATGGACTGGGTTAGGTGGTGTTGGAGTTGCTGTGTTTAGTTTAGTGTTTTACAAAGAAAAATTAAGCTGGATTCAAATTCTTTGCATTTTTATCATAATCGCAGGAGCAGTTGGATTGAAGTTTTTCGAGGTTCATTAAGTAGAATTATTGCCCTGGGAGTTATTACAAAGAAAAGGAGCGTGAAAGATGTTAAAAGACACAAAGTTGGAATCAACCTTGAGTAATTCTAATATGAAACAAGTATCAGTAGTTAAGCTTTTACCTAAGGAAGTTTGTCAAAATTTTGATGAACCATTAATAATTAAGGAAAGTACAACAAATTGGTCCGCTTTAGATAAGTGGAATTGGAACTATTTAAAGCAACTTGCTGGCGATCGCACAGTAAAGTTAGTTGTGGGTAATAGAGAACAGCATGATACTAAATTCCGAGAAATGAAATTTGGAGAATATATAGACAAATACCTAGCTTCAGAAAACCATGAGGAGGAAAAGCTTTACTTAAAAGAATTTGATTTGTTTCAGGAATTTCCACAATTAAAAGATGATGTGGATTATAAATCATTTTTTCCCTGGTATGTAACGCCAGGAAAATTTGCCTGGATAGGCGAAAAAAGTACCGTCACGGGGCTACACTATGACGTATTTGACAATTTTCTGGTTCAAATATATGGCAGGAAGAAGCTATTTATGTTTGCCAATCGAGATATTGACAAGCAATATTATAAAAATAAATTTGACTACGGTGCGAGATTGTCTTCGATCGATGCTTTTAATCCAGACTATGAAAGATTTCCCTTATTTCGGTCTGTAGAACCCCTGGTCGTCGAGCTTTTTCCTGGTGATGTGCTTTATATTCCGAAAGGATGGTGGCATCAGGTAAAGTCTTTAGACGCTACGATAAGTATCGCTAATTTTATGGTAACGATAAAAGACCGCTTTACTACAGAACTGCTCGAAAATACCACGAGAGCCATCCATAACCAGGGCTTGTATAAGAAAAACAACTGCACTTGTCACATGAATTAGCTTCATTTGGAAGAAGTTTAACTGGGGTCCTACCGCGACGAACTACTTCCACCTGGCGAACCGGAGTTATTTTAAGGCAATAGTTACGAGAGAAGGACGAAAGTTTGAAAGCCACGTCGCTTTAGTGCGCGGACTCAA
>CAZUCT010000003.1:0-55876 GCA_964619285.1 uncultured bacterium
GCACGGCCCGCCACCGCCGCCGCCGCCGCCGCCACCGCCACCGCCGCCACCGCCGCCACCGCCGCCGGAGCAACCGCAGATACCGCAGTTGCCATCATGGCCAATACCGCAACCGCGGATACCGGAGCCACCGACGGTGCTACCGCAGATACCGCAGACACCGGAAGAGCAGCTACCGCAACCGCAGATACCGCAGATACCGCAAGAGCGAACCTTGAATTGAACGAAAGCATGCTAATTGCTAATTGCTAATGGCTAAGGTCAGACAGGCTAATGGCTAAGGTCAGACAGGCTAATCGCTAATGGAAAAAAGACAGTTAGCAATTAGCAGTTAGCCAGTTCGCAATTGACAATTAGCAATTGACAATTAGCAAAAAGCGTTCCGCTTTTGGTTCGCTTCAAAGGTGGCGTGCATCCGAGATACCGCTAACCTAGCTTTCGGAACCCACCATTACATCGCAGGGCTGTTTCATTCTCTTCAAAATGGATAGAGGCACCAGACACACCAGACACACCAGACACGGAGATTGAGACTTTGAGAGAAGAGCAAAAATTTAGAATGAAACAGCCCTGCCATTACATCGTTGGCGACGGTCATTCGTTACTAAAAACTGGCGATCGCCCCTCCAACAACCCAACTGCCGGTGCGCTGCGCGCACTACGGAAAATAACGGAAAATATATGCATCATCCCACCAACAACCCATCCGCACTCGTCCGCGTGCCTTATCCGCTGCTAACCTAGCTTTCGGAACCCACCACTAAATCTATACGACTAAAGTCGTTACTACGAACGGGCGATCGCTTGTAAAAACTTATCTAATTTCCAGGTACAATTTTTTACCAAGCTCTCGCGCATATCTTTCCAAAGTAGAAATGCTAACATCAGAGCTATTATTTTCTATTTCGGAAATGGTTGACTTATTCCAATTCAACCGACGTGCTAGCTCTTCTATTGTCATGCCAGTTTCTTCCCTTGCCCGTGCTAGAATAACCCCAATTTTAAAACTAGCATACCCAGACTCAAATCCTTCGGCAAATTCAGGATCGGTTTCTTTGCGCTTCTCAATATATTTTTTGACATCACTCATCGTTTTGCCTCCTACTTAAATAATCTTGTTTTCGCCTGTCGGCTAACTCAATTTCTCGAACTGGTGTTTTCTGTGTTTTTTTGGCAAATCCATTAGTTAAAATAATTAACTTTTCGCTGTCAAAAAAACCTAGAAAACGAAAAATATCGCTGCCAAATCCAACTCTTACTTCCCAAATATCATTAGTATTCACTAATTTTTTTAAATACTTACTTGGGACAGAATCGAGTTCCTCAATTAAGCGTAACACCCAAAGCACTTTTTGAGATTGTTTCCCCGATAGAGAATCGATAAAATCTTCCACGGGGCAACGTCCAGAATCAGTTTTGTAGAAGAGAATTTCTCTCATAAATCGAATTTCAAAAACTAAGGTCAGATTGTTTTGGATGTTAACGACGATTTTAATGCTAGCATATTTTTGATGAAGAAAAAGCGATCGCCCCCAACAATTATTTCTGCTGGGGGCGATCGCTCTTGTTGCATCTCCAGAGCGATCGCTCCCCAACCTACATCTTTTTATGTTACCATAAAAGCCATGACCCAAACAGCATAGAAAAAAAGGAAATTATACCGTGAGCAAAAACATCGCGCCCTTTGAAAGTGTAGTTCGGCAAATAGATAGCATGAGCCTCGACCAACAGTTAGAACTCATCGCTTATATCGCCAGTAAAATTCAGCAATCTCAATCTGCACCAGACAAAAAACCCTCTTTAAAAAGCATCATCGGCACCGGAAAGGGGTGTTTTGTAACTCCAGAAGCAGCAGATAATTTTATTAGCGAGGAGCGAGACCGGTGGCAATCTTAAAAGCAATTACTGGGAGTCTATTTAGACACTAATATTTTTATTTATGCAGTGGAGGGATCTGCCAAATTTGAAACTGAATTAAACGAGTTATTTGAGACCTTCGATGCCGGAAATTTCCAAGCCATTACCAGCGAGCTAACTTTAGCAGAAGTTTTGGTAAAACCCTTAATTGATAACAATGCAAAAGTTCGTTCCGCTTATGAAAATGCCATCCAAAGTTCCCCAGTGCTTGAAGTAGTGCCAATTAATCGGACAATTTTAAGAGAATCAGCTCGATTGAGAAGCACCATTAATATAAGGTTGCCAGATGCAATTCATGCAGCAACGGCAATTTTAAATGGATGCGAAACGTTTCTAACTAACGATAAACGGTTAGAAGCACTTTCTGGTATTGATGTTCTTGTTTTATCTAATTTGTTGTCTCCTTAATTAAGCACCTTACCAGAGCGATCGCCCCCAGCAGAGATAATTGTTGGGGGCGATCGCTAAAGGGAACTGCTTTATGATATGATGAGTTAATAACCTTAGGAGGTACTCATGCAGCAAATTCAGATTGCCTTGCCAGACGAACTTGCGTCTTCCCTAAAGGAAAAATGGGGCAATTTAGAACGTAAGTTAATCGAAATAATTGCGATCGAAGCTTATCGCGAAGGTTCTATTAGTAGCGGTAAATTGCGAGAATTATTGGGTTTCTCTACCCCTTTAGAAGCCGATAAATTTCTTAAAGCTAAAGGAGTCGATTTAGATTACAATGAAGAAGATTTTATTGCCGATCGCCAAACCCACGAACAACTAGAAAAAGAGGGTAAATTAAAGAATCTATGATAGTTGTATCGGATACCTCGCCGATTTGTTATTTACTACTAATTGGCGAAATTGAACTGCTGCCTCAACTTTACGGTCAAGTTCTAATCCCTCGAATAGTTCAACAAGAATTATCGGACGATCGCTCGCCTGTTGCCGTAAAAAACTGGATTAAAGCTCCTCCAAAATGGTTAATAATTCAAGACGTTACCGTTCCTGCGGACAAGGATTTAGATCTTATCAATGCAGGGGAAAAAGCGGCTATTATTTTAGCCCTTCAGGAAGGAGCAAATTTAATTATCATTGATGAAGCTTTAGGCCGAAAGGTTGCCCGCAATAAAGGATTGAAAGTCACAGGATTGCTTGGCATTCTCGATAGAGCAGCACAACAAAATCTAGTAGATTTTCCCCAAGCTATTGCAGCTCTGGAAAGAACTACCTTTCGTGCTTCATCAAAGTTAATTGAATCTCTTTTAAGTCAGTATTAACACGCCAGGGGCGATCGGGCAGCGTGGCGGATGCCACGATCGCCTTTTTCCTTCTGGAAGATGTATTACTAATGGCTGCTGGCACGTTCGCCCTCCAATTCATGTAATTCTTGAGAGAAGGGGAAAACTTGATATTTCCCTAAGTTGAGTAGGAATTCTACTCGGGACATTCCTGCTAGTTCGGCAGCTTTGCTATCCGATAAGCGAGCCATTTCATAGAGTTTTACTGCTGCTAGTACGCGCATTTCTTCAGCAAACGCGATCGCATCTGCGTTGGTGGCTTCCAACACTGATTCGGGAATTTCAATTGATATTTGGCAAGCTTTCATTTAGGCTGAAATTGTTGGAGATACTACGATTTTAATGTTAGCATATTTTTCTACTCTTCCTCCATCCCCTCTAAAATTACATCCTCTACCCTTAGGAGTCGCGCAAAAATAAACTACCAGATGAAGGAAAATCGTAGGTTGGGCTCTGTGAAACGCAACCCAACAAGTCGGTACCTTATTACTACGCAAGTCCTTAATTTGGAGGGTGGGGAGAGTTGGAGGTGTGGGGGTAAAGATTCGCTCAACTACGAACTCGGTAGCGCTAATGAAACCAAACATTATTATAAGCACATAGATGTAAGAAACCGGGTTTTTCAAAAAAACCCGGTTTCTGGTGGGCGAGTTAGCCTTCCTACTTAGTCGCCAACAACTCCGCCGGCAAACGCTTAAACGCCAACCGCTCGTTTTCCACATCCACAAAAATCGTATCCCCATCGGCAAACTCGCTCCGCAAAATCGCCTTCGCAATCTGCGTTTCCAACTCCCGCTGGATCGCTCGCTTCAAAGGACGGGCCCCATACACCGGATCGTAACCAACCTCCGCCAAAAAGTCGATCGCCACATCCGACAGTTTCAACGACATTTTCCGATCCGCCAAACGCCCCTCCAAACGTTGAACTTGCAGCCTCACAATTTGGCGCAACTCCTCTTTTTCCAAACTCTTAAAAATAATCGTCTCGTCAATGCGGTTCAAAAACTCCGGTCGGAAATTAGCCCGCAAAGCATCCATCACCCGACTCCTAATCTGTTCGTAATCGCTATTCGCATCCAACAAAAACTGCGAGCCAATATTGCTAGTCATAATAATCACCGCGTTCTTGAAATCCACCCGATGACCTTGGGAGTCCGTGAGGCGACCGTCGTCTAATATTTGCAACATAATATTAAAGACGTCTGGATGTGCCTTTTCGATTTCGTCGAACAAAATCGTCGAATAGGGACGGCGGCGAACCGTTTCCGTTAGCTGCCCCCCTTCGTCGTACCCCACATAACCGGGTGGAGCCCCAATTAAACGCGAAACCGCGTGTTTCTCCATGTATTCCGACATATCGATGCGCACCATCGCCTCTTCCGTATCGAATAAATACGCCGCCAATGCCTTCCCTAACTCGGTTTTACCGACTCCCGTGGGACCGAGGAAAATAAAACTAGCTATCGGTCGGTTGGGGTCCGCCAAACCGGCGCGCGATCGCTGAATGGCATCGGCAACTGCAGTCACCGCATCATCTTGTCCGATAACCCGCTGGTGCAGTTCTTCTTCTAAATGCAACAGTTTTTCCTTCTCCGACTCGACCAACTTGCTAATCGGAATCCCCGTCCACTTAGAAATAATCTCCGCAATATCGGACTCGGTGACTTCCTCCCGCAGCAAAGTTTGACCGCTGGTTTGGGTTGCCTCTAATTTATCCTCGGCATCTTGCAAGCGTTTTTGCAACTGGATTAACTTGCCATACTTCAACTCGGCAGCGCGGTTGAGGTCGTAATTGCGTTCCGCCTGCTGGATCTCGATGTTAACCTTATCTATCTCTTCTTTAAGAGATTGGATAGTGCCGATAATATCCTTTTCCGCCTCCCACTGAGCGTTAAGGGCGTGCTGTTCTTCCTTGAGATTTGCCAGGTCTTTTTCCAATTTTTCCAACCGTTCCACCGAAGCAGTATCGCTTTCCTTTTGTAAAGACAAGCGTTCCATTTCTAGTTGGATAATTTTGCGGTCTATTTCGTCCAACTCCTCCGGTTTGGAAGTAATCTCCATTTTCAACTTAGCCGCCGACTCATCTACCAAATCTATAGCCTTATCCGGCAAAAAGCGATCGCTAATATATCGATTAGACAAGGTCGCCGCCGCCACCAAAGCGCCATCGGCAATTTTCACCCCGTGATGCACCTCGTAGCGTTCTTTCAAACCCCGCAAAATCGAAATCGTATCCTCGACGCTGGGTTGATCTACATAAACCTGCTGGAAGCGACGCTCCAAAGCCGCATCCTTTTCGATATACTTGCGGTACTCGTCCAGAGTGGTAGCGCCAATGCAGCGCAGTTCCCCCCTAGCGAGCATCGGTTTGAGCAAATTTCCCGCATCCATCGCCCCTTGGGTAGCGCCGGCACCAACCACCGTATGAATTTCATCGATAAAAAGGATGACCTTGCCATCGGAGTCCGTAACTTCTTTGAGGACTGCCTTGAGGCGTTCCTCAAATTCGCCCCTAAATTTAGCCCCAGCAATCAAAGCGCCCATATCCAGAGCGATTAATTGACGTTCTTTGAGAGATTGGGGAACGTCTCCGGCGACGATCCGTTGGGCGAGTCCTTCCGCGATCGCCGTTTTACCGACTCCCGGTTCTCCTATTAATACCGGGTTATTTTTGGTGCGGCGGCTCAAGATTTGAATGGTGCGCCGAATCTCGTCATCGCGACCGATAACCGGGTCCAGCTTGCCTTCGCGAGCAAATTCCGTGAGGTCGCGACCGTATTTTTCTAAGGCTTGATATTTGCCTTCCGGGTTTTGGTCGGTTACTTTTCGATTGCCTCTCACTTGGGTGATGATTTGTTTGAGTTTGTCTTCGTTGAGGTTAAATTCTCGGTAGAAACCTTTACCGAAGCGATCGTCTTTGAGATAGGCGAGAACTAGATGCTCTATGGAAATATACTCATCCTTGTATTCTTGTTTGTAGCCGTCCGCGTTGTCTAATAAAGTATCCAAACTGCGTCCGAGATAGACGTTAGTATCGCTATTTTTAATTTTGGGTTGGCGACCGATAAATGCCTCCGTCTTTTCCCGCATTTTGGGAATTGACGCTCCTGCCTTATTGAAGATACTGGTTGCCAGTCCTTCTTTGTCTAGCAGAGCTTTCATCAAGTGTTCGCTTTCGAGTTGTTGGTTTTGGTAGCTTTTGACTATTTCTGGGGTACGAGCGATCGCCTCCCAGGCTTTTTCCGTAAATTGATTTGGGTTGTTTGGTTGCATAAGCTTTTTTCTCCTGATAACTTCACTCTATAAAAATAGTAACTCGCCTGTTAGCAATTTCTGTCGAAAAAACCGATGTTTTGACTGCGGTTTTCATAACTTCTATTGCCTTTTACCTGCTTTTTGCCTTTTACCTGCTGCTTACGCCGATACCTGTTCTGGGAAACGAACCGTGAAAGTCGAACCTTCTCCCATTTTGCTATCCACAGAAATTTCAGCACCCATTCTTTCGCACAAACGCAGGCAAATTGCCAGTCCCAATCCCGTACCGCCATACCTGCGAGTAGTAGAGTCGTCTGCTTGGGTAAAAGGTTTAAATATACGTTCTAGTTGTTCTTCTGTCATGCCGATGCCCGTATCGCTGACGCGAAAAATTAAATAGTGAGAGCTGCTCAGTCTTGCGGGTAAAGGTTTGGCTTCTTGCCTGTCTTTGACTTCCTCCTTTTTCACTCTGTTAACGCTCAGAGTTATCGTACCATTTTGGGTAAACTTAGTAGCGTTGCCGAGCAGGTTGAGCAAAATTTGGCGAATTTTAGGAAGGTCGGCGTACATATTACCCAAACTATCTCCCAGTTCCACCGCTAAAGCGTTGTGGTTTTTCTCCGCTAGAGGTTTTGCCGTACTGACGACATCCTCGACCATTTTGGCAACATCAATACTCTCTAAATATAAGGTAACCTGACCGGCTTCTATCTTAGAGATATCGAGAATGTCGCCTATCATTTCTAATAGATGTTTGCCAGCGCTCTTAATTCTCTCCAAATCTTCCTGAAAATCCGTCAAGCCTAAATCGGTGGCTTCGTCGTGAAGGATTTCGCTGTAACCGATAATCGCATTAAGGGGGGTGCGCAGTTCGTGACTCATGGTAGCCAGGAAAGCACTTTTTGAGCGGTTAGCCGCTTCCGCTTTGAGTTTGGCTTCTTGTAACTCTTCGGTGTATTCTGCGACTTTTTCGATAAGGTGATTGAGAGAGATTGCCAACTGTCCGATTTCATCGTCGGTAGTAACCGGCACTTGCAGCTCGAAGTCTTGTTCTTCGGTAACTTGTTGGGCGATTTGAGTGGTAGCTTCTAGGGGACGGGCGATCGCTCTGCTAGTATAGGTAGCTATGAAAGCCGCGATCGCTGCCGCCACCAGCAAGCTCCCAATCAGTATTTGGGCCCCGAGAAATTCTGCTTCTTGATAAGCCTTAAATCCAGCTTCCGCCCTTTTGCTAAATCTAGTTGCCAGTTCCGCCGAATTTTGAGATATTTCATCGAGCTGTCTGCCAACTTCATCCACTGAAAACTTATTCAGAGATTGTTTGGTTGTAGTTTGAGCTTCAGGACTCGACGTTGCGCTAGAGAGCTCTCTGGCGATCGCCTCTAACTGCTTCGTATATTTTTCTAATTCTTCTGCATAATTACGAGTAAATTCTTCTAATTTTCCCTCGTCTGCAGAACTAATACTTCCCGTACTTTCTGGCATCGCTTCAATTTGCTTAATCAGATTATTAACTTCAAAAAAACGCGCCAGTTCTTCCGATATTTTTTCGGCAAATTTTTCCGGTTCTTCTACCAGAATAGGCAATTCTTTTTGAGCGATTCTGATGCTCAATACAGCGTTAGTTAAATTCGTCAAAAGATTAGCTTTTTCTCGGTCGATCGCTAGCTGCTCTTTAACTTTATTTTTGTAAGTTAATTCAAACCCGCGTCCCGCCAGAGCCCCCAGCATAGCAATACTAATTACTAAAGCATAGCCAAAGCTTATTTTCTGCCTAATTCCCCAACTATTAACGACTTGTTTTAATTTGCTGTTCGCCCCTATCATAGATTTATTTTTTGATGTAGGTGTTAAGGACACTTTCATAGCAATCCTCAGCTTTATGGTTTTAGTATAGAATTTTTTTGACCTCGAAACACTACCGCTCCAGAACGCAAATACTGTCGTGTCTTGAGAGAATGTAATTACTCATGACGAGTACTCCTACTCCTACCCATACTCAAAACAAGCCTAAGAATGAAGGGAAAAGACCGAGGAGCGCTCTTAATTCGTATTTTTGCAAAGATTCGATGCATCCAAAGCCACCAATCGCACAAGACGATACCATTTTACCACAAACTTTATTTTTGCTCTTTGGGAATGGGGAATAGGCAATGGGGAATGGGGAAATCCCCCTTTGCCCAGATTGTTTTTTGACAAACACCGGAGATGGCCTGGTCAAAAGTAGGGCCCGCTCTACTCCCCCCAGACTGAAATGGTGCAAATACCTCGATGGCCTCCATCTTAAGCTGGATGCAGGTCATCTTTTAAAAAAAACCAGAGACTTATCGCTTTTAGAATCATGGCTAATTCCCCATTCCCCATTCCCCATTCCCAAAAATCGACAACTGTTTGGCTTTTTTCAAAGGTGACTTGCACCTCCTAATTTTCTTCTTTACATAATTGAAATAAGTAGATATTTTCGGGCACTTTAGAGGCAGTTGAAACTACGGCATCCTTGGGCACAAAAAGTAGCATTCCCAATTCGCAATTTTCTGCTTGACATTCATCAATTCTGGCAGTTATCTGATAGTCGCTGCTAGACGGAGGCGTAAAAGAAATAATCGGCATTCCATCTTGTTTTTCATCTAGTGCAATTCTCTCCCCATTAGCATTATTAAGAGTCAGATTTAACTCGCTGCAATTCTCATCGCAGGCCCCCATAATAATGTAGTTAATCTCCTCAATTAGCTTGGCAGTAAAACGAGTTTGACCTCCATCGCTTACTCTACCTAATAAAGGTACGAATACCAGTTTTTTACCCTCTTGATTTTGCCGTTCCACCGTCTCTTTTAACTGACATATAACCTGTTCTTGCTCTGCACTAATTTCGGCACTATTAGCAGCAGTGGTTATCATAGCACCGCCTAGAAGAACGGTTATCCCACCTAAAACGAGATTTTTAATACCCATCGCTCTCTACCTAATTTGACTCTCCGATATTTCTAAGTTTAGCATAGTTTTAGCTAAATTTGGCAATTAACAATTAACAATTAACAATTAACAATTGACAGTTAACAATTACCGCCAAGCATGAAAAACCATTCTCGTTGACATGGCGTGTTTCAGCGGGCCAAATGCTATTTTTACTGTTTTAAATCCCACGGTTTCTAACATCGCTTTAACCATAGCCGGATTTGGTCCGCACCAATTGGTAGGATCGTCGTTTAATTCCCTTCCAGGATAAAATGCCATCGCCGGTCGTTCTAATTCTAACAAATCTACATGAGTTTCTAAGATTAATTGTTTGCCTGTTACCCTAGCAACTTTTTCTAAGGCCAGCAGTGGATGGCGCAGGTGATAAAGCACTCCTAAAAATAACACTAAATCGAAAATCCCTACTTTTTCTGGGGACAAATCTAGTACGTCTATTTCTAAGTCTTCTACTTGGGAGTTTAAAACTTTTCGCGCCAATTCAAAACCTGCTTTACCGTTTTTCCTTAACTCTTTCCAGACAAACCAATCTGTCGCTAAAACCCGACTGGCACCCCGTTTTTCTGCGGCAAAGGAATAGAAACCATCCCAAGCACCGATGTCTAATACTGTCATTCCGGTTAAGTTTTCGGGCAAACCAATTATGTTTTCGCTGTAGGGAGAGATGTTTTTGGCGTAACCTGGAGTAATTATGCCGTTTCCTAAATCGATGCTATGATACCAGTCTATTTTGGCTATTTCTGCTTTTAATTTCTCTGGGGTTAATGCTATTTTTTCTAACAAATTTTCTATGTCTGTTAAAGAAACTATTTCTACTGGGGAGGGTATGGGAGAGATTGCCTTTTTTTGGGCTAATTCTAAGACTTCTCCGCGCAATTTAGTAAAATTTTTAGTAGATTCTGCTAGTTCTTGAAGGAGATTTTCTGAGAAAGGATTGCCGGTTTCCAAAAGAGCGATCGCCTCTTTTTCAAACTTCTCTCCAATGTCGGTAATTTTGTTTTTTATAGCCGTTAATTTTTGACGCAATTGTTGATATGTTTCTTCCATACAATTAACATTTTTTAGTCAAAAGGTAAGGTGCGCGTTGCGCACCCTACAAATCTGTAGGACAGGCATCTTGCCTGTCCTACGGTTATTTCGCTTCCATCCAATTTTCTCCGGCGTGAATATCTACCACCAAAGGTACTGTTAATTCTACTGCATTTTCCATCGTAGATTTAATTAAAGGTTGCAACTCTTCCCACTCTGCCGGCGGTATTTCAAATACCAACTCATCGTGAACTTGTAATAACATTCGCCCCCGATAATTCGACAAAACTTGGTGCATTTGTACCATCGCTTTCTTAATAATATCGGCGCTGGAACCTTGAATGGGTGCGTTCGCCCCTGCCCTCAAACTTTGGGAATCATTAAAGTTTAAACGATTCAAATCTTCTAAATCAATTGTTTCTGGGTTGCTGCCTTTTAACTGGCGCAAACTGTCTCCTTCAAAATGAAAATATCGCCGCCTGCCTAAGATTGTTTCTACATAACCGCGAGCGATCGCCTCCTTTTTCAAACCATCCAAACAATCAAATACTTTAGCATATTGTCGCTTATACCGATCTAAAAATTCCTTGCTTTCCGACGTACTTACGCCCGCGGAACGAGCGAACTTTTGCGCCCCCATACCATAAATTACCCCAAAATTAATCGTTTTACCCAAACGGCGTTCGTCTGAGGTAATTTTTTCCTTTTCAAATAATAATTGCGCGGTGACAGTATGAACGTCGCGATTATTTTGATAAGCTTCCATTAAGACCGGTTCTTGACTTAAATGAGCTAAGATTCTTAACTCTATTTGGGAATAATCCGCCGATGCCAACAACCAACCTTTTTCGGGTAAAAATGCTTTTCTAATTTGGCGCGAAAATTCAGTTCTAATGGGAATATTTTGTAAGTTAGGATTGGAAGAAGAAAGTCGCCCGGTACTGGTGACGGTTTGATTAAAATCCGTATGTATTCTCTGAGTATCTTTCCTAACCAACTGCGGCAGGGCATCCACATAAGTTGATTTTAATTTTGCCAAACTGCGATGTTCTAAGATGCCATCTATTACTGGATGGTCGCCCTGTAATTTTTCTAAAACTGTCGCATCTGTCGAATAACCGGTTTTAGTTTTGCGGGATTTTTTCTTGCTGAGATTGAGCTTTTCAAATAATAACTCGCTTAACTGTTTGGGGGAACTTAAATTAAACTCTTCTCCCGCTTCTTGATAAGCTCGATTTTTAATTTCTTCTAACTTTTGTCCCAATTCCCGAGATAACTTCTCCAGATAGTCGCTGTCGATGCTAATTCCTACATATTCCATCTCCGCTAATACCGATTCTAAAGGCAATTCTACTTCCAATAATAACCGGTGCAAAGACTTTTCTGGCGGGCGTTCTTTATCCGCTTCAATTAATGCCTGTTGTAATTTATCGACTAAGTGAAAAGTGGCGAATACTTGACTGCAGCAATAATAAGCAACTTTGCGAATATCTAAATCGGCAATGGTTTGATTTTTGGGCACTAAATCTTTATAACTGGGAGAGCTTATGCCCAAATCTGGTAAATATTTATAGGCTAAATGTCCTAAGTTATGAACTCCTTCTGGTTCTAAGACATAACTTGCCAGCATGGTATCAAAAACCACTCCTGCCAGTTTAATTCCTTGGCAGCGAAATATGGAGCGATCGAATTTAGCATTTTGAAAAACTTTGGGATATTTTTCGCTTTCTAAGATTTCCCGCAACTCGTTTAATACTAATTCTTTATCCAAGTTTTTACCTGCTTTATGCCCCGTCGGAATATAGGCGACATCTTCCTCGTTGGTTCCCCAACAACAGCCGATACCAACTAATTCTGCATCGCGAGGTTCTAAAGCTGTCGTTTCCGTATCCCAAGCAACCGGTTTATCTGGATTTTTCTGCTGTTTTAGCAGTTTAATTAAGTCCTTAAGTTTCTCTGGGGAGTCGATAATTTGCGGTTTCACTGCTGCGGAGTTTTGTTGTTGATAAGCAGCAGTTTCTTCGGCGGTAAAAAAGGATAATTGTTCTGCTTCTAATTCTCCGCCCAATTCTTCCGTTATCAGTTCTTCTTCAGCGCCTAATTGTTGTTGAATTTGAGTTATTTTGTCGATAAAGGATTGCAATTCTAATTTGCGCAAAATTGGTTCGATGTCCCTGGGGGTAAATCCTTTTAATTTACAGTCTTCTAATTCTATTTCTAAGGGAACGTTAACGTCTATTTTTGCCAAAAATTGAGAGCGATCGGCATCGGCTTTTCCTGTTTCTAATTTTTTCTGATTAGCACCCTTAATTTTATCTATTCCTTCATAAATTGCTGCCAGAGAACCAAACTCTTTTAATAATTTAACGGCTGTTTTGTGCCCGATGCCGCTAACTCCGGGGATACAGTCCGACGTATCGCCGCAAAGGGCTTTATAATCGACAATTTGCTCTGGGGTAACGCCAATTTTTTCGATTACTTGTTCGGGGAAAAGTTCAGTGGGGGTACTGCCTTTGCCCGGGGATAAATGGAGGACGGTAATGGTTTTTTGTTCGTCGATTAATTGAAATAAATCCCGATCGCCCGAAAGGATTTTTACCCGATATCCTGCTTCCTTTCCTTTGGTTGCTAGGGTTCCTAAAATATCGTCCGCTTCGTAACCTGGGGCGGTAATAAATGGGATGTTAAAAGCTTTGAGAAGTTCTTTGAGATTTTCTACGTCCACCAGCAAGTCGGCGGGGGTTTCGGCGCGGTTGCTTTTATAATTTTCGTCCGCTTGGTGGCGGAAGGTGGGCTCTCCTAAGTCGAAGGCGATCGCTAAATATTCCGGTTTTTGGTTGGCCATCACGTCCAGCAGGGACTTAAAAAAGCCAAAGCAAACGCTGGTAGGAATGCCGGTAGAAGTTTTGAGGCCGCCGCTGCGACTTTTGGCAAAGGCGTAATAGGACCGAAAGGCCAGAGAATGGCCATCGACGAGGATGAGGGTTGGAGAATTGGGGGACATTTTTGAGGCCGATTGAATTTGAGACATTGCTACATTTTAAAGCAAGCATCTTGCCTGTTACGATTTTAAAATAGATGTAGAACGGCAGAACAGACAAGATGTCTGTTCTACGGGCAAACCCATAATTAAATATTAAAGTATCCCATCCCGACGATTTAGGACCGTTTTTAATTTAACAAAAAAAGGGGCTAATTTTATGGCAATTATCAGATTTAACTACAAACTGGTAAACGGTACTTTTCAACCTGTAATTACCCTGGGCTTTTTGCTAAAAAACGTCTGGAGGCCCGTGGATTTTTACGTTGATTCAGGAGCAAATTATAGCGTTATTAGTTCTGAAGTGGCGGAGGAATTTGAGTTTAATTACCGCACTGGCCGTCGGATAAGTTTGCAAGTTGGAAATGGCGCTTTAATTCCAGTTTATTTACAAGATTTGGAAGTACAATTGGGCAGGGAAAGATTTACTTGTCCGATTTGATTTTCCGAAAGCTTGGGCGTATCCTTTAACGTTTTGGGAAAGCAGGGCATTTTCGATAGGTTTAAAATCTGCTTTCTCGAATCTCAGGAGATAATTAGTTTTGAAAGTTGAGCAAAGAGTTATAAGAAACCGGGTTTTTTGGAAAAACCCGGTTTCTGGATATCCTTAAATCTCTCGAACTATGGAAAATATTGACAAATTCCCAAGAAAACTGCTACTATCTAAATCTAATCAAATTTACCAACAGAGACTTCTTATGTTACCTATTAAAAAACAATTCGTTACTGACGAGGAAATGAATCCGGTTGCGGTGTTAATCGATTATCGAGACTGGCAGAAAATCGAGGAGTTATTAAAAAATGCCGAACTGCCCCAGGAGACTAACAAGGTTGGGGAAAGTTTACCCGAAACTAAGTCTTCTGCGGTGGATGCTTCTCCAAAAAAAACGGCGAACCATAATAATAAGAGCGATGCCACAACGCTACGCGATATTGCATCCGCAACGCTGCGCGAACGCATCATACTCCCACCAGTAACGACGGAGGTTAAATTTACCTTATCGATGCTGCCAGAACTTCCCGCCATCCACAGGGAGGAAGCGGAAAAAAAGGCTAAGGAAGCTTATGTAATGACGCTGCTGCGGCATCACGATATTAGCGCGGGGAGGGCGGCGGAATTGTTAGGTATTAATCGCTGGGAACTATCGGACCTAATGGATGTTTATGATATCTGTCCCTTTGCCGAGTTAACTGCTGAAGAGTTGCAACGAGAGGTCGCCGAAACTATGATGATGTTGGAGGCGAATCAAAAATGATAGTTATTTCAGATACTACGCCCCTCAGCGAATTGGCAAAGGCGGGGTTGCTTAACTTATTGCCTGATATATATGGCTCGATTATTATTCCCCAAGAAGTCTTGGAAGAAGTGACTTATGGCGTTCATCCCGCCGTTATGTTAGTTCAGTCTGCTAACTGGATAGAGGTGCAATTTGTGAGGGAACCTGAGAAAGTGTCCGAACTGACAAGAACCACCGGACTTGGTTTAGGTGAATGTGCGGCGATGATTCTTGCGGAGGAGTTGGGGGCGGGACGAATTTTGATAGACGATCTAGATGCGCGAAAGGTAGCACAGTCTCGCAATTTGCCCGTGACTGGTACGGTGGGTACTGTGTTAGTTGCGAAACAACGAGGGTTGATTCCTAGTGTTAAGGAAGCGTTGGATGCTCTTATCGCTGGTGGCAAGCGCATCAGTCAACAGCTATACCAACAAGCTCTAGTTTCTGCTGGAGAAACGAACTTGTAGGGGCAATAAGCATAAACAATTATAAGAAACCGGGTTTTTTCAAAAAACCCGGTTTCTGGACCCCCTTAAATCCCTAATTGTTAATTGTTAATAGTTAATTATTAATTGTTAATTACCGCCGGTTTTTCTAATTCCTTTTCTTGAGAAACTGAGTTTTTGTGGTATGTTAGTTTTGTCGAGCTAGAGCTTTGTTTTTGAATGCGAATTATAGCGCGTAGTACCCTGAGAAATTTTTGGGAAAGACACCCAGATGCCGAACAACCGTTAAGAGCGTGGTTTGCTGAAGCCACCGCAGCGATTTGGAAAAGTCCAGAGGATGTTAAAAGTATTTACCGCAATGGGAGTATTATTGCTAACAATCGCGTAATTTTCAATATTAAAGGTAACAATTACCGCTTAATCGTTCACATACGTTACGATATTGGCATTATTTTTATTCGTTTTGTGGGAACCCATCAGGAATATGACAAAATAGATGCAGTTAATATTTAAGGAGGTTATTTGAGATGGAATTACGCCCGATTAAAACTTTAGAAGATTACGAGGCCGCTTTGGTGGAAATAGAACAGTTAATGAACGCACAACTCGGTACTCCAGAGGGCGATCGCCTGGAAATATTAGCTACTTTAATTGAAGCTTACGAAAAAGAACGTTACCCCATCGAACCGCCAGATCCTATTGAGGCTATTTTGTATTATCTCGAAAGTCGCGGGTTATCGGAAAGAGATTTAGTAAAATATCTGGGTTCTGAAGCTAACGTCAAGGCAGTTTTACAGCGCCAACAAGCTTTAACTTTAGATACAATCCGAGTATTGCACGAACAACTGGGAATTTCGGCTGATGTTTTGATTCAACCTTATAATTTAACTCCCGTTTCTGCGTAATAAACAGTTATAAGAAACCGGGTTTTTTCAAAAAACCCGGTTTCTGGACCCCCTTAAATCCCTAATTATTAATTGTTAATTGTTAATTCCTAACTATTAACTACCGCAAACCCTGACAGAGAAAACCAGACCAATAATAAGGGCGATCGAACGGTTTTTCTGCTCCCAAAGCCACTTCGGCATCAACAAATAAATTGTAAACCTGATTCCGACAGTCCGCTTCTTTCTCCCAAAAATCGTACCCCTGGGAACCTTCTTCTAACTCCTCTAAGGACTTGCGTAGTAATAAAGTACCGACTTGTTGGGTTGCGTTTCACTTCGGCCCGACCTACGATTTTCCTTCATCTGGTAGTTTATTTTTGCGCGACTCCTAACACCGCTTCCGCAGCTTCCAAACTTGCCAATGCCTCCTCTTCCGTATTGGTATGCAATCCCCAAGTTGTTTTGCACCGTTGCCCATTCATAGGAAAAAGCAGTTTCAGTTAATATTCTGGTGGCAGTGTTGAAAGCAGCGATCGCCTTTTCCAAATTTTCCCCTTTGTTCCCTTTAATTCTATTACAGTATGCTTCACCCAAGTTGTTTTGCATCGTTGCCCACTTATAGGGAAAAGCAGTTTTAGTTAATATTCTGGTGGCAGTGTTGAAAGCAGCGATCGCCTCTTCCATATTTTCTTCTTTGTCCCCTTTGATTCTGTAAAGATAAGCACCCCCCAAGTTGTTTTGTATAGCTGCCCATTCATGGGGAAAAGCTGTTTTAGAGTACACAGTTAAAGTAGCCTTGAAAGCAGCGATCGCCTGCTCCAAATTCTCCTCTTTGTCCCCTTTGATTCTGTAAAGGTAAGCACCTCCCAAGTTGCTTTGCGTCATTGCCCAATCTTCTGTGTTTTCCTGGCAGTGTTCCAGCACAAATTTATAGCTGGCAATGGCTATTTCAATTTTGTTGGCGACATTGCCTAGTGGAAATTGACAAATGTGGTTGCAAAGGTTTCCAATTAATTTCACTGTCCTTTGGGTTTGTTCTGGGTTGTCATCAATGATGTCGGCGGCGACTTTTAGTAAGATGGGGGCGAAGTTTTCGTCGAGTTTGTCTAAGTTGTTGGCGAGGAGGCGATGGATAACTTTTGCATCGCTGTTGCTGTCAATTTCTGCTGTTAACAACTCTCGCACAAAAGTAAGATAAACTTCTGGGGCGTGGTTGCTGGCGGTTGGTGCTATCGCTTCGTCGCCTTCCTCCCCGCTTAGACCTAACATTTCTGCCAGTTGTTGGGCAAAGTTTAGCAACCACCGGACGTTATTTTCCTCTCCCTCCTCTGACATTTGTGCTGCCACCGCCACCATCGTTACCACTAACCCTTCATCTATAAGTTCTTGGTTAGCTTGCAAGATGGCCGGTTCTTGCCCTTGGGGGCAGTTGAGTAGGGATTGAATGAGATTGAGATATTGTGTTAGTCGTTGTTGTTGGTTCATGGTAATTGACAATTAATAAAGAACAATTGGGTTGTCGGTGGACGATGGGGGACCTTTTTCGCCCCCCACAAGCTCTATACGACTAAAGTCGTTACTACGAACTCTTCTATAACTGAGTCGGTGGGACTTTAACAGTTTATGCGATTTTGCAGAAAGATTTCTGCACTATAATTAAAAGGACTCAATTACAACAAAGGAGCCAAAATCGTGTCATACAGCGATTTTACCATCGAAGAACTCGAAACCCAATTCAATCTAAATATTGAAGAGGACGTCGAATTATTTACCAACGTCCAACCGGTTACTCCCAGCGAAATCTTGAGAGCAGTATTAGCAGAAAATCTGCCCTTAGCGTTAGATATAGACACGGAAAAAGCCCGTTCCGAACTGATAATCGCTCCAATATTAGTAGAAATCAGAAAATATTTCAACCGAGAAATAAGTTTATTTTCCGGCACCGAATTTAACGTGGATAAAACCAAAGGATTAAACGGCAGGTGCGATTTTATCCTCAGTCGTTCTCCCCGACAATTAACAGTAACCGCCCCAGTAATCACAATGGTGGAAGCGAAGGACGATAATATTAAATCCGGCATTGCCCAATGCATGGCAGAAATGGTAGGGGCGCGAATTTTTAACGAACAGAAAAACAATAACATAAACAGCATTTATGGAGTAGTCACCACTGGCAGTCTGTGGAAATTTATGAGGTTAAGAGAAAGCACGATTTCTCTCGAACCGAAGGTGCATTTTGTCGGCAATTTAGAATCGTTATTGGGGATATTGGTGTGGATAATAAAAGGAGTTAATGAGAATTAAAAACCATCTCTCCGTAGAAAAATAGTTTAACCCACCAACAACCCATCCGCTACATCCGCTTCACTCGTCCGCTGCTAACCAACCTTGTTCGCCCTCCCAATAACCCATCCGCACTCGTCCCGTACAATACCGCTGCTAATCAACCTTTTTCGCCCCCCACAAGCTCTATACGACTAAAGTCGTTACTACGAACTCTTCTATAACTGAGTCGGTGGGACTTTAACAGTTTATGCGATTTTGCAGAAAGATTTCTGCCGAATTTTCAAAAAACTGTAGGGGCAAAGCATTCGGGCGATAACTGCGGATAAAAAGCATTTATTTTTATGTCCGAATGCTTTGCCCCGCCCCCACGTTTAACATCAAACCGCAACTACCCAGAGATTTAAGAAACCGGTTTTTTCAAAAAAACCCGGTTTCTGGCGGGTGATGGGATTTTTGTTGGGGGCTTCCAACTCTATACGACTAAAGTCGTTACTACGAACTATTCTTCCCAAACTTGCGCCAGTTTAGTTAATACATCCTTAGCTAATTTTTGCACCCGGCGATCGCCCATTTTTACCTCAACCTTTCCCCCAACTTCATCCTTATTTCCAATGGCAACTAAAGTTCGAGAAATACTAACAGTTTCCCCCGACAAAACCTCCCCGCCTTTTATCCGCCACCGGGTATTAGGGGAGTTGCGATAAACCGACTCCAAAGCAGCAACAGTTAAACCCAAAGACATCTCTTGAGATTCGATTAAACTTCGCGCCGCCACCGCATCCTTATCGTCGCTGTCTAAAAATTCCTTACCCTTTTCTAAGAGCATTAAATAATCCAACAAACTCTCCATCGACGACAACTTATCTATTTCTATTGTTGTCTGGGAATCAGTTAAATCTAACCCTCGGAAAAAACCGAGAAGTTGGGCAGTTTTTAAACTCTCCTCAAAACCAACCGCCACATAAACCAATCGATTTTCCCGCGCTTCTGGCGGCAGAGAAAAAGCAGTTTCCTCCGGCAAAACCCGGCGGCATTCTATCTGCCCCAAACCGGGAATCACCAAATCCGCCACATCTTGAAACTGCCGCATCACCGGATTAAAAAGTTCGCTTTGGGGCAAGGACGTTTCAAACTCCATAAGATTTAAAAAATCCTCCACCGCCCCAACTGCCAAAGTATTGAGATAAACCTGTTTGCCTTTTTCAATTGTTGGTTGTTCCCCGGCAAACTGTCTCGCCAGATGGTGTCTCTTCGGAGATAAAGGAACGTTAACAATGATGTTTTCCGTAGTATTCATGGTTGCTATTTGCTGAGTAATTGTTTGTTTTTTTTGTGAAGCAAATTGAAAGAAAAATTTAACTGAATATTCGACCAACATCCAGCTAAATCATATCTTGGAAACAAGGCAAACATTGAGTTTCCCAAAAGTCCTCAACGTCTTTAGTTTTGACCTTAAAACCTTTGGCGATCGCCCCCATACTTCCCGGCTTATCCTCCGGCAAGAATAACCCCTTCGCCACTTCTTGTCCGTTACATTCCGGGCAACCCTCTAGCTGTTTGCCCCGCAAAATTCCCTCCGCATCTCCTTCGATAAATTCCCCCCATTTGCAACCGTGGTATTTATCTATTTTCTGAATAAAAACCCATTGCAAAACCAGAGAAAGATTGCGGTTAGAATAAGCAGTAATCGTACCGTATTTAACCCCTAAATCTTGAGGAATCTCTTTCCAACCTTGCGGCGGTTGTTGCAGGATTCTTCGTTTAACAATCTCCCACAAATTAGCTTGAGGATTGTCCTTGGGATGGTAGCTTTTTAAAATGTCTTCTGGGTCAGTTTCCAGATAACTTTTTAAAGCTTCATGTCGGGATTTATTACCCTCAATTTCTATCCACTCCCAACCGCTACTCAAGCGTTGGTCCTGTATCGTATCTTCTAAAGTATTTTGCTTGCCATCGCCGTCACCAACTGGCAAATCAATACTGATAACTTGACCTGGTTTCTTAGTTCCATGAATGGTAAAAGTAGAAACCCGTTTTTGTTGCCGATAATAATCTCTTTCCTTGTTTTTTAAGACACCCTTAAAATACTTAACCGTAACAGTTAAGATTGCCTGGGAATCCTGCAAATCGAGATTAGCGGCATTGAGACTTGTACTCCTTAAAAAGACATCAATTTTCCGGGAAAACCCTTCCAAAGAGTCATTAAAAAAAGGTTCTTGACTGCGCTGCCGAATGCCGGGCATTCGAGACATAGTTTGCAGGAGGCGATCGAGATTTGCTTTCCTCTCTTCCGGGAGTTTGTGTAACTCCCCCGCCACCGCCTTAAGTTGCCCTCGCAGTTGTTCCGCCCGCTCTTGCTCTTCCGATATCGTCACGGTAGGTCGCGCTTTCGTCCTAGTATTATTTAACTCAAGCATTGTACCACAATTCGTTAAATTATAGGATAACCAACCCGAGGTAAAAATTACCCCGGGATGAAATAGACTGTCGCCTTATTTCCTTGTCGCGTGGTGGATGCTCGTTTATGCGAATTGCTAAAAATCTAAAATCTAAAACGCTCAGAAACCCGGTTTTGCCAAAAAACCGGGTTTCTTAATCAATTTTGTAGGTTGGGTGAAGCGCAGCGGAACCCAACATCGAAAGTTGGGTTCCACGAAGGTCCGCACAACCTACAAATAAAGAACCCCCAAACTCATCACCCCAAAAGTTCGTCAACAGCAACCCTAAAACCAGTTAAAACCCTTTGAGTGGCAGCGGTTTCTCCAGAAATAAAAACTTGTCGAGATTCCTTAGTCACCACAATAATCCACCGACTCTCGGGAAACACCAACCAAACCTCCTCCCCCCCAGACTCCAAATATTCCCCTGCTTTAGCAATAACATCCTCCGCCAAATCCGTTGGCGACACAATTTCCGCACATAAAGGAAAACTCTGAGGCAGCACTTTCGCATTTCCATATTCAGCAACCAAATCTGGTGGCAGATAAGCAACATCCGGGTAACGCCCCTGTTTTTCCGTCCGACAAGGCACGTCGGTATAAACTTCGCCACCATGTCCGCTGGAGTCTTTATAAGCGATCCAGTAAGTTCCTAGTTTCAATTGAATGCGAGCGTGTTTGAGTGTCATGCTATTTTTCTCCAATAATTGACCGTCAATCCATTCTCGACCTTCCGGTGGATTTTCCATCCAATCTTCCAAGGAGAAGACAGTCGGAGTTTTTGAGATAACTGCGGTTGTAGTCATAATCAAATTTTTTCTTTTTTATACTAAAGTCAAAACCCGGTTTTACCAAAAAGCCCGGTTTCTTCATTTTAATCCGTAGCCCAAAAAACCGATTTTCTTAATTGGGGCCATTACTTAAGGGCTTGGCCATGCTCCGAGATTTGGTTTTCTGCCAGACATAGGTCAAAATGGAAAGGAAAGTCGAACCCTCGAACCTTGGGCTAAGGCCCCCGAGGGCCAGACCGCAGTAAAACCCGCGAGATTTCGAGAGTGAGCGACTTTAACCGATACTATGAAATTCTGGAACTAGAACCCGGTGCCTCCCTGAAAGAAGTAAAAGAGGCTTACCGGGACATGGCCTTCGTCTGGCATCCCGATCGCTTCTCCCACAACCCCCGCCTCCAAGCAAAAGCTCAACTTCGCCTCAAAGAAATCAACGAAGCATATCGCCAGTTACGCTCCCTCCTCAAAAACTACCCCCAAGGTTTGCCCGCCCCACCAACTCCCACTCCTCAACCGTCGCCCCCACCACCGCCGCCACCGCCCCCGAGTTACAGTAACGTCCCCAGAGACATCGGTCAACCTCACAGACACTCCGCCCCGCCACCCCCGCCAGAAGAAAAGTATATCCCCTGGGGCTGGCTTATCGGAACTTTCCTTTGTTATGGCGCTACCGGCTGGGTATTAGTTGTAGCCGACGTTCCCTCCTGGACGTGGGCGTTAGTAGAAGGTGTAGCCTGTTTGGGAATCACCGTTTTGAGTATCGATGGTGTCGGCTCTCAACGTTCCTGGGCGATCGCTCTCTTAGTCGGTGGCGGAGTCGCCGGCTGGATTGCCGGTAACGGCGTTGGCGGCATCTCAACAGCCCTCCCATGGGCTATAGTAGGTTCTTTATTGGGAGCGATCGCCGCCTTCGAGCCAAGCGCGAGAGCTCTGGCAGTAGTAGTAACCGTCGCCGGAGCGATCGCCATGTTAGGATTTATAGCAGGTTTCGGCGCAACTAATATAGTTCCAGTAGTCATGGGCTCTATTATCTGGGCCGCCGCAGGCTACGTTTTCGGTACTATAACCGATGCCCTCGTCGGTTCCAAAACCCCCAACGGCATCGGCGGCATCATCGGTTTTTGGTTGGGCGGTTGGTGGGGCGCGTGGAACGGCGCTTGGAGTGCCACCCGCTCTAAAAAAATAGCCCGGGCAGTGGCCGACTCCGGCCCCGACTTAATTATCGGCGCCTGGGGAGCGATCGCGATCGTCTGTGCCGTTGTCGCTCAAATGGTCGCCGGCGAAAGGTTAATAGAGTTATTTAATGGCTTTATTACCTTTATTATATTAGCTGCCCTTTCCGGTTTCGGACTCTGGTTGGGCGGTTGGTTAGCTAATTCTATACTTTAAGTAATTGTTAATTGTTAATGGTTAATTGTTAATGGTTAATTATTAAACGGCGATCGCTCCTTAACAACTTTTCAAACTCCGACGCAGGCAGGGGCGGACTGAATAAATAACCTTGAATTTCATCGCATTCATGTTTAGAAAGAAAATCTAATTCCTCCTCAGTTTCCACCCCTTCAGCAATTACCTTTAAATCCAAACTATGCGCCAATTGAATAATCGCTATTGTAATCGCCGCCGTCTTCCGATCTTCCGTAATATTGCTCACAAAACTCTTATCAATTTTAATAATCTCAAAAGGAAAATCTTTCAAATAACTTAACGACGAATATCCCGTTCCAAAATCATCAATCGATATTTTAATACCCAGCTTTTGCCATTGCTTTAAAACTAAAGCCGCCTCAGCTTCATTTTGCATTACCAGACTCTCTGTAATTTCTAACTCCAAATATTTTGGTTCCAAACCCGTTTCTTTTAAAATCCTGCTCGCGCGATCGCTCAAATTTTTTTGCTTAAACTGACGCCTCGACAAATTCACCGCCACCCGCAAATTATCAAAACCAGCATCTTGCCACATTTTAGTTTGCCTGCAAGCAGTCCGCAATACCCATTCTCCCAGAGAAATAATTAAACCCATTTCCTCCGCTATCGGAATAAATTCTGCCGGCGAAACCAACCCTTTTTCTGAATTATGCCAGCGGACAAGAGCCTCCGCCCCAATAATTTTACCCGTCTTAATATTAACCTGTGGCTGATAGTAAACCCTAAATTCCGAACGTTCCAAAGCGCTCCGCAAACTCGTTTCTAAAGCCATTTGCTCTCTCGAAATAAAGCTGACTTCCGACTTATGAAACTGATAGTTATTTCCTCCCTGTTGTTGGGCGTAATACATCGCAGCATTAGCATTTTTTAGCAACTCCTCTGCCTCCATACCATCCTGGGGATAAAAAGCAATCCCGATACTAGCAGTTACATAGATTTCATAACCTTCCAAGACCACCGATTGAGAAATCACATCTAAAATAGTTTGAGCTATTCTAGCCCCATCTTGCGTTCTTTCGACTGGCTCTAAAATTATGGCAAATTCTGCCGCTTCTAAGCGAGCCAATAAATCTATACCCTCAACAGAATTTAAAAGTCGTTTGGCAACGCTACAAATTACTACTTCCCCATTTGCGTGTCCTAAAACTCCCGTAATTCTATTAATTTTATCCAAGCTGAGGTAAAGAATTGGTAAAAGAGAAATCAAAGCTTTTTCTCTTTTTTCTTCATAATTGTTAGCTCGACTATTCCTAGCTAAGATTTCTGTAGCTCGACTATTCTTAGCTAAGATTTCATTAACTCGCCCTTTAAAAGAAGTGCGATTTGGTAGATTTGTTAAAGAATCATATTGATGTCTTTGTAAAGCTATCTGAATAGTTAAATGTAAATTTTTTTCTTCAAAAGGCTTGACAATATAGCCGAAAGGATTGGTATCTTTTACCCGTTCCAAAGTCTTATCATCAGCATAAGCTGTTAAATAAATTGCCGGTATTTGGTAACGAGATTGAATCTGTTCCGCTGCCGTTATGCCGTCTATATCTCCTTGAAGCATAATGTCCATTAGCACTAAATCTGGCCGTAATTTACCCGAAGCAGCGATCGCCTCCTCCCCAGAAGCAACAATGCCAACAACCGTATAGCCGATACTTTCTAAGCTATCGGCAATATCCTGGGCTATAATGCTTTCATCTTCCACAATCAAAATTTTTGCTCTTGACATTTATGCACCTCTATGCTAATCACAAAGAACTAGGAAAAGATATTTTAAAAACAGTGCCGCAACCCGGCTGTAACTCTATATTACCCCTAAGTTGTCTTACTAACGAACACACCAACCGCAGCCCCAAAGAACCAGAATTTTTATAATCTATGTTTGGAGGAAAACCTCTACCGTTATCCCTAACTGTCAGTAAGAATAAATCCCTATCCTGACGCTCAAATTCAATCGTAAGTTCCCCTAAATTCCTATTTTTAAAAGCATATTTCAGCGAATTAGAAACCAGTTCGTTAATAATCAAACCGCAAGGCACCGCCGTATCAATATTTAGGAATGCCGCAGCCACCTTGATATTTAACTTCACCCCCCTAGAATTAACTTGATACGCTTGAAACAAATTAGATGCTAAATTGTGAATGTATTCCGCAAAATCAATTCTCGATAAATCTTGAGATTGATAGAGATGTTCGTGAACCAAAGCCATAGATCGGACTCGGTTTTGGCTCTCTTTTAACATTTCCAAAATTGTCCGGTCTTGAATATATCTCGATTGCAGTCTCAGCAAACTAGAAATAACTTGGAGATTGTTTTTTACTCGGTGGTGAATTTCTTTTAACAGCACTTCTTTTTCTGCAAGAGCAGCTTTAATTTCTTCTTCATCCCGTTTCCTTTCCGTAATATCTCTAACCACCGCTTGCAGCACTTTTGTTCCCCCAAAAATCTTGTTAGAGTTGTTATTGTTGGGCACCTGCCCAAATTCCATTGCAGTTAACAACACTTCTGCTGGAAATTCGCTTCCATCCAACCGTCGATGCATCCACTCAAATCTAGCGTTACCCGTTAAGAGAGCTATGGCAATTTGTGTTTTTATCGAACTCTCTGTCTCTTTACCTTTTCCTTGAAATGGGGGAGAAATATCCTTTGGATGCTTGCCGCATAATTCTTCTTTAGTATCGCAACTAAACATTTCTAAAGTGGCGCGGTTGCAATCAAATAAAAACCCTTCCTCGTCCAGAAGCATCACCGCATCGCTGGTAGCTTCGTAAAGACTGCGGAATTTTCTTTCCGACTCTTGCAAAGACGCGATTAATTGCCCTTGCATCGCTTCCGCTCGTTTGCGATCGCTAATATCGATCCCCACCGACACCGCCGCTTTCCCCTCATCGTATTTCTGAGTTACGATTAAATAATATTTAGTCTGGCCATTGACTCTGGTATCGACTTCTCTTGAGATTTGCTGTTTTGAACTAGCAAAAAAATCCCGCATAAATTGAACGAAATCCGGACCGGTGTCAAGAAAGCCGATTTCTCGACCGATAAATTCCTCTGGAATTAAATTAAAACTCTCAGCTAATTGTCTGTTTACCCCGATGTAGCGTAAATCCGAACTCAGCCAAGAAACAAGCCAAGGTACCGCATCTAACACAGCTTGCAGTCTATCTTTTGCCTGTTTTAATTCAGTTTCCGATTGTTTGTGTTCCGTGATATCGCTAGCAGTGCCCGTTGCTCCCTGGAAGTTCCCAAATTCGTCCCAGAGAGCGATCGCGTTGAAACTTAGATATACAGGAGTTCCATCTCGACGCCGATGCACCATTTCCCATTGACTGTTAGAACTAGAATCGACCGCCAGTCTGTCTATAAAAGAGTTACTCGCTTCTGCGCTGTTGCTTTCTAACTCCGTATAAACAAAATCTGTTAAGCAACGACCTATCGTTTCTCTTGGCTCGTAACCATAGATGCGCTTTGCCGCTTGATTGACAAAAGTAAAACGCCCTTCCACATCCACCGACCAGATTAAGTCCTGAGAAGTTTCTACTAAGTTACGGTACTTCTTCTCGCTGTTGGAGAGCGCTTCTTCTACTCGCTTGCGCTGGAGGGCGTTAACAAACATTTCTGCCATTATGCGCAATATAGAAATGATATCTTCCGACCAGGTTTTAGGCGATCGCACCGACTCAAATCCCAATACCCCCATTACATTTCCGCAATATAGCATTGGTACTAACACTAGAGATTTAATCGATTGCGAGCGCAACAAGGCTTTGATGCGACCTTCTGTTTTTGGCATTTTTGCTACATTGGGAATGTAGATAATTTCTTCCGTTCTAACTTTGTTTTCCCACTGTTTGAGGTTGGCTAGCGATATCTTTTGTCTTTGGTTTATTTGCGACGCAATTCCCACAGTACACCACTCATGACTGTTGCTTATATAACTTCGATTTTCTTCTAATAAAAGCACATAACTTCTATCTATCTCGCTAAAATTTCCAATCCACTCTAACGACACTTTAATTCCGTTATCTATTTCCGCAGAATCTAAATCTATTAAATATGTAGAAAGAGTTGCCAGCAGCGATTCTAAATTTAATCTATACTGTAATTCTTTTTGAGCTAATTTGTGCTTGACAATTTCTTCCACTAAATTATCGTTCGACTCTTTTAATGCTGACGTTCGCTCTTCTATCTTCACTTCCAACTCTTCCTTTGCTTTTTGCAGCGCCGCCGAAGACCTATGACGAGCCGTAATATCTATCGATACCCCCCTCGCTCCCACAACTTTTCCCGAACTGTCTCTCTCTGGCGTTACTTTGGTTTCATAAACCAAATCCTCCACTTCCCAGAGCCATTCCCTCCCTTCACCAGCCAGTACCAGAGAGATATTTTCTAACAGCACCCTATCGCCCCTACATAACTCAAATACTGGCTTCCCTACAGCCAGATGCGATCGCAACCAAGATGATTCTAACTCTCGTTCCCGTACAAAAACACACCAGCCTTTACTATCTATTTCCCACAAAGCGATCGGCGCTTTCTCCAATGCAGCATCCAGACGCGCTTCGCTTTTTTCTAACGCTTCTTTAGCTCGTTGATGTTCCACTTTCTCCCGATCGAGCTGCTCTTTAACATCTTTTAGCTCTTTTGTCAACCTCTCTACCTCTTCGAGCAACCCGTTACCAATATTTTCCCTTTTTTCTAATTTTAAACCAGATTTTTGAGGCGATTTTTTATTTGGCATAGTCCGATACTGCACCCTTTTTTAGTAGTTTTTTCGATTTAATTAAGCAGTTTTCATCTAAAATAAGTTCCGTAATAACAGAGATAAAATCTCAAGATTTATTATGTTAAAAAAAACGATTGGCCTAGCACTTCAGCACCGCTTATGCCTTACTAGAGCGAGGTGGGCAGGCGATCGCCTCCAAAACAATCTAAAATCTAAATTTTAACTACTCATAATTGCCTGTCACCAATAACTGATACCATTTTAAAAGAATTAAGTAAGTGGATAAGAAATCCAAAATTACAAAACTCCAATGAAATTACCAGACTCCAGTAAACTACAGTTTACTCCAGACCTAAGTATCTGTCGAATTTTAAACGGAATGTGGCAAGTTTCAGGTGCCCACGGACGAATAAACCCCACAGCAGCGATCGAAAATATGTTTCGCTACACCGACGCAGGTTACACCACCTGGGATCTGGCCGACCATTATGGCCCAGCCGAAGATTTTATTGGCCAATTCAGGCGACAACTGGCAGAAACTCGCGGTCAAGAAGCCCTCTCCCACATTCAAGCGTTCACTAAATGGGTGCCGAGACCCATAAAAATGACCAAAAAGTTAGTCGAAGAAAATATCGACATTTCCCGCAAAAGAATGGGCGTAGAAACCCTCGACTTAATCCAGTTCCACTGGTGGGAATATCAAAATAAAAATTACTTAGATGCCCTCCGCTACATGGCAGAACTTCAGTCGGAAGGCAAAATCAAACACCTCGCCTTAACCAATTTTGACACCGATCGCCTCAAAATTATCCTCGACAATGACATCAAAATAGTCTCCAATCAAGTACAATTTTCTCTAATAGACCGTCGCCCCCTAGTACAAATGGTAAAGTTGTGTACTGAACGCAACGTTAAACTTTTTGCCTACGGAACTCTCTGTGGCGGTTTATTATCAGAAACATATCTGGGAACTCCCGAACCTCGCGGCCCCCAATTAAATACGGTAAGCTTGAGAAAATACAAAAATATCGTCGATTCTTGGGGCGGTTGGAGTCTATTTCAAAGGCTACTAAAACTGCTCAAAAACATGGCCGAAAAACACCGAGTTACCATCCCCAACGTAGCAACTCGTTACGTTTTAGAACAGCCTCAAGTAGCCGGCGTTATTATCGGGGCCAGGTTAGGAATATCCCAGCATTTAGAAGAAAATGCTAAAATATTCGACTTTAGTCTCGATGCTGAAGATTACCAAAAAATCAACTCGATCGCCACCGAATCCAGAGACTTATTTAAGTTTATCGGCGACTGCGGCGACGAATATCGCAGATAATTTGTTAATTAACAATTAACAATTAACAATTAACAATTACCGGAGTTTTATCATGTCAGAAACCTTTTCCCCAGAAGTAAGCGATCGCATCTGTTCCCACATGAACCAAGACCACGCCGATGCCGTCCTTCTCTACGCCCAAACCTACGGCAACTCCCCCAATGTTACCGCCGCCGTAATGGATTCAATAGACGCCAAAGGCATGAGTTTGACCGCTAAAAAACAAGGATATGCCGTCCCCATCCGCATCCAATTTGAACGCGACTTAAAAGACTCCGAAGACGCCCATCAAACCCTAATTGAAATGTTAAAAAAAGCTAGAAAATAATTAGCACTTGCGGGTGCATCTCAATTTTGAAGAAAACCAAGGAGAAACACGCTTTTTGCTAATTGCTAATTGCTAATGGCTAATTAACAAATTGGTAATAAATTACTCTGGACCATCGAAGCGGGAGCATCCCATATTTGTAAAAATACCAAAAAATTCATAAATTTTGTTAGTTGTCAGTCGGAACGTTGTTAATTGCCCCACTAACAACTGACAACTAACTACTAACAAAAAGCGACAACTGTTTGGCTTTCTTCTTGCATTGAGATGCTCCCCATCGAACCTTTGTAAAAATAGAAAGTTTTTTAATCCCACCTATTTATAGCGTTTCCCGAACTTAAGAGGTACATTAACTCAAATTCTGTTAACCCACATTAAATTTTCTGTTGCTTCTTAACTCTTGCCTTTTGCCTCTTGCCTCTTGCCTAAATCGTCAAAATGCATGTACCTCATAAGAAAGGGAACTGCTATATTGCTTTACCATTAACAATTAGCAATTAGCAATTGACAATTAGCAATTAACAATTAAGTCAAAATCGACCCACCCATCATCTTCTGGTAGCGGCGTTCCAACTCGTCCCGTAAAGGCGGCCAATCCTCCAAACTCTCATCCTTCTCGATGATTTCCTCCGCCGCCACCCGGGCCAACTCCAACACCTCCCGATCCTCAACCAAACTGGCCAAAGCAAAATCCGGCAACCCCGACTGGCGAGTACCCAAAACCTGCCCCGGCCCCCGCAACCGCATATCCATCTCAGCAATAAAAAACCCATCCTGAGACTGTTCCAAAACCTGCAACCTTTCTATAGCATCGTTACTCCCCGCCCCCCTAATCAACAAACAATAAGAACGGTGAGAACCCCTACCAACCCGACCTCGCAACTGATGCATTTGAGACAACCCAAAACGTTCCGCATTTTCTATCAACATAACCGTCGCATTAGGCACGTCAACCCCAACCTCAACCACCGTCGTCGAAACCAAAATTTGAGTTTTATTATCCCGAAAATTATTAATCGCCTCCTCTTTCTCCCCACTCGTCATCCGACCGTGAAGCAAACCCACCATACATTCAGAAAAAATTTCAGCTAACTTTTGATGCTCTTCAACCGCCGACTTAACATCCAACTTTTCCGACTCCTCCACCAACGGCAAAATAACATAAACCTGTCGTCCTTGAGCTATTTCCCTCCGCATCAAATCGTAAACTTTTCTACGCTGCCTCCCAGTAAAAGTAGTAGTCTGAATCGGTTGCCTTCCCGGTGGCAGTTCGTCTAATTGACTCACGTCTAAATCCCCGTGCAAAGTTAAAGCCAAAGTTCGAGGAATAGGCGTCGCCGTCATCGTCAAAACGTGAGGAGATTCTCCCTTTTGCTGCAATTTCGCCCTCTGTTGCACCCCAAATCGATGTTGTTCGTCAATTACCGCCAAACCTAATTTATGAAAATTAACCCCCTCTTGAATTAAGGCATGAGTTCCCACCAAAACCGGCAACTCTCCCGTTTCTAATTGAGCCTGAATTTCTCTGCGTTTTGCCGCCTTTGTCGAACCAGTTAGCAGCTCTACTGGCAAGTGCAACAAATTAAACCAACCCACTAACTTCCGATAATGTTGTTCTGCCAGCACCTCCGTGGGTGCCATCAACGCCGCTTGATAACCTGCCTGAATCGCCGCCAGCATTGCCACCACCGCTACCACCGTTTTACCCGCCCCCACATCCCCTTGTACCAGTCGGTTCATCGGTTCCGGCTTTTCCAAGTCGATTAAAATTTCGCTAATTACTCTTTTTTGGGCCTTGGTTAATTCAAAGGGAAGTAGCTTATAGAATTTTTCGATTAATTCCCCCGTAGCAGTTAAAACCGCGCTAGTTTTGATGTTTCGATGTTGTTGGCGGCGTTTGAGCAATCCTAATTGGAGGTAGAATAATTCGTCGAATACCAAGCGGCGGCGTGCTGCAGAAAGACAGTCGCGATCGCTCGGAAAGTGGATGTGGGCGATCGCGTATTGTAAATTTATTAATTGATATTTCTCTAAAAACGCCGCCGGCAGCGGATCGTAAATTTTGTCTGCAGCAGGCAAACTCCCAACTACCGCCCGCCTCACTAAATCTGCTCCCACCCCTTCCGTTAGAGGATAAACCGGCAGCAACCGACCTACTTTCATCGATTCAATTGTATCGTTGTCGCTGTCTAATATTTCTAGTTCGGGATTGTCCAGAGTCACCCCATATTTGTTTTTTTTCACCAACCCCGACGCCGCTACTACCGCCCCCACCGGATATAGATTTTTTTGCTGATTTTGCCAGCCTTTATTACTAAACCTAATACTTGCAAAAAAACGAGTTATTTTTATTTGTCCCGTCCCATCTTTTATAATTATTTCTAGAATCGTTAATTTTTTGTTTTTCGGACTATTAAAACAGCTACAACGTTTAATATTTCCTACTATAGTAACAGTTTCTCCCGGTACCAGTTCTTTAATCGGAACTTGACGACCGTAGTCTATGTGGTCTCGGGGGTAATAAAACAGTACGTCCCGGACCGTTTGCAATCCTAATTTGGCAAGGCGATCGCTATTTCTCGGTCCCACCCCTCTTATATACGTTAAAGGTTGGTCTAGGCTATTACCGCTCAAATTTCCTACATTTTTAGCAATTGTAGAGGCTGAATTACTATTAACTTTTGCCTGATTCTTTTCTTCTTTTATCCTTTCTAACTTCTTTTTCTCTGCCAATTCTGCCGCCTCGCAAACCGACCTCAGTTCCGCCACAAATTCCTTAGTCTTGGCGATTAGAACTTGCCTTTCTTCTAAGTTCATCTCCGAATATCTGGCAAACCGACGGGAAGTTTCCTGACACTTGCGACGAAAGAAAGCTGGCAAAATCTCCGGAGGTTTGCTCAAACTCAAGCTCAGAAAATCGTTAAATAAATATTGCTTTCCCTGAATATTATTAAACCCCGTTTCAGCTTCCACCGACAGAGCTTTTTCTAAACGCAACCAATCGGGTTTTTCAGTATTCATAGCTAAGTAATTAACAATTAACAATTAATAATTAACAATTAAGTATCCACGCGCAACTATGGCCTTTTGCCTGCCTCTTCTATTCATCGTACCAACTTGCCCGCCAAGCTGATTCTGCCTCTATTACAGCTAATTCCCGTTGCTTTTTCTTATACGCCCGTTGCAACTGGTTTAACTTTTCTGATAGTTTTCTAATTTCCTTGCGCCACCCTGTTAATCTAGCATCGGCAAATTCAATTTCCGATAATCGCAGATGAATAGCCGTTACTTTCGTAACTTCCGAATTTTTCTCCTCCGATTCTGCTTCTTCAGTTTCAATTAATAAGTTTAATAAATTAGGAGGCCCAGCTACCGGAGCATCGTTTGATTCTATTTGTGATGCCGCTTCTAAAACTTGAGGGGGTAGTTTTTTAGGTAAAATACCCGCTTTTTGCAATAAAATATTACTATCTTGAGATAAATTTTTCAGAATTTTAGGTATCGAGCTTTCTATTTTATGCTGCCAATTTGCTAAATCTTCTGGAGTCTCAATTTTATGCTCTACTTTTTCTTCTTCCCGAGCTTCTTCAGCTTGTATTTCCCCCTGAGGCGGTGAAGGTAACGGAGAATTTAGCTTTCCTGCAAACAACTGAGATGGATCGATCTTGATGCTATTTGTTTGTGCCTTAGTTTTCTTAGTTGCAAAATTTATATTTTGCTCCCCTTCTTTTGTTAAATTTAGAATCGATAATAATCCGGCTGTCGAGAGTTTTTTTTCTGTTTCTTGCTTCTGCTTTAATAGTTCTTGCAGCTTTTCCATCGTTTTTTTCGTTAAAAGTCGCATTTCTTGCTGCATTTTTTGTCTGCTTGAAAACGATAATTTAAGAAACCTTTCTGGTTCTTTTTGAGTGCATAGATGGTAGCTAGCAAGAATTAGTTGTTGGCGCACTGCCTCTCCCAAGGCAGTTAGATAATTTTCGTAAGTTACATTAAATTCTTTTTGCAAATCGGCGATCGCTTCTTTTATCCCCGCTAGTTCCCTTTCTATTTTCTCTATCGATCCTGCCATATCTTACTCTTTCCCATCTTACTTAATATTTGGCTAATCCCTAATCGCTAATTGCTCGTTTCAGGCACGCAATTAGCAATTAGCAATTAGCGATTAACAATTAGCAAAAAGCGTTAACCTTTTGCTTCGCTTCATATATATTATTTTTCTCCCATTTGCGCCGCCACTTCATCAGCAAAATTACTTTCTTCCTTCTCAATACCTTCACCCAAAACAAACTTGACAAAGCGACGAACCTCAACTTTTTCTCCTAACTGAGCCATCGCTTCCTTCACCAACTCGCCCACAATCTTATTCTGGTCGCGAATATAAGGCTGATCCATCAAAGAAATCTCTTTCAAGCGTTTTTCTATCCGCCCTTGAACGATCTTTTCCCTTATATTTTCAGGTTTACTAGCCAGATCTTCTCTCCCCATCTCAATTGCCTTTTCTTTCTCAACAAAATCTGCAGGAATATCCTCAACTTTCACATATTCTACTTGGGGACAAGCCGCTATTTGCATCGCCATATTGCGCACTAACTCTTTAAAACTTTCATTGCGAGCCACAAAATCAGTTTGGCAGTTCACTTCCACCAAAACACCAATCCTACCCCCCGTATGAATGTAGCTATCCACTAATCCTTCTGCCGCTACCTTATTTTCTAGTTTGCTACTAGAAATCATATTCTTTTTCCGCAGCCACTCTGCCGCTTTCTCCAGATCGCCCTCATTTTCTTTGAGGGCTTTTTTGCAGTCCATCATCCCCGCACCTGTTTTGTCGCGCAGTTCTTTCACACTTTTTGCAGATATTTCCGCCATCTTTTCTAAACTCCTTCTTTTTTTGACTTTTTTTGAATAATACAGAACAATTAGTTGGCTAAAATTAGTTTTTTCAGTACATCTCCCTAATTGTTAATTGTTAATTGTTAATTGTTAATTGTTAATTGTTAATTGTCAATAATTGTTAATGCACCTCAACATTGTAAAAAGGCAAAATACTTAATTGCTAAGGTCAGACTGACAATTAACAATTAGCAATTAGCAAAAATCGTTAACTTCTTGGTTCTCTTCCCCATTGAGATGTACCCGATTTTGACTATTCCTCGGAATCATCTTCCTCGATCTCGTCTTCCTCGAATTCGTCCTCAGTACCTTCGTAATCTTCATAGTCGTAGTAACTTTCTTCGAGATTATCATCTGGTACTTGACCGTGACGGCCTTCATAGATGGCATCTGCCAATTTCCCTAAGATTAGTTTAATTGACCGAATAGCATCATCATTAGCAGGGATCGGAACATCTACTTGAGAAGGATCGCAGTTTGTATCTAATAGCGACACTATGGGAATGCCCAATTTTTGACATTCAAGAACCGCATTATATTCTCGTCGCTGATCCACCAGCAATACTAGATCTGGTATGCGACGCATATTTTTAATGCCCCCCAGATATTTCTGGAGCTTGGCCAATTCTCGCTTCAGAACTGCCCCTTCTTTTTTAGGCCGCAAAGCTAAAGAGCCCGTTTCTTGCAAACGCTCTAATTCTTTGAGTCGATCCACCCGGGTTTTAATTGTGGCCCAGTTTGTCAGCATTCCGCCCAACCACCTTTGGTTGACGTAATACGAACCGCACCTTTGAGCTTCAGTGGCGATGATACCAGCCGCTTGACGCTTGGTGCCTACGAAGAGAACTTTTTTTCCCTGTTCGGAGGCCGTCCTCATATAATCGTAGGCATTTTCCATGAGTTGGGCCGTCTGAACTAGGTCGATAATATGAACGCCATTGCGCTCGGTATAAATATAGGGAGCCATTTTTGGATTCCACCGACGGGTTTGATGTCCGAAGTGGACGCCAGACTCTAAAAGTTGAGCCAAACTGACAACTGGCATAAGTTTTTTATCTCCTGATTCGGGTTGATCCTCCATCCAGGCTCTACGATTTTAAGGTCTTCGCCCTCAAAACACCCGATGTCCTAGATGTGTGAATTTAAACAACCCTTCCACTTTACCACAACCAAGTCTGGGGTGGAACTCAATTTTCAAACAAAATACTCCCTCTTGCCTCTTGCATGCTTGCCTCTTGCATGCTTGCCTCTTGCCACATGAGCTCTTGCCTCTTGCCTACTAATTGCTAATTTGCCCCAAAATTATTCTTAAACGATCGTAATCGTCTTTCAGTAACACGCTCAGATTTCTTCCTGCCTGCACTAACCAAAAGCGATCGTATTTTCTCTTCTGATAAATCTCTCTAATCGCCGTCGCTACTAAAGAATCTACCGGAGCATTTTTTACTTCTAATAACGTTCTGAGAAAATCTAACTTTTCGCTAAATTTTACTACCTCTTCTGGTCCGCATAAATAAACCGATTGATGAATTTGGGGAGGGCGAGGAGGAATATATTGACAAATAGTTTCTTTTTCGGCAGTGGAACCGTTTAATCCTTGCTGTTTAGATTTAAAACCCACGATCGCCGCTCTAAATTCAGTTTTTAACATCGCAAAAATTTGAGGTTGTTGCTCCCTTAATTCCGGTAGCGACATCCCCAAAGCTCGCGCTCTATGAACTGAATCAATTGGCATTGTCGTCGCGTAATAAATCACTCCATAGACTTGATTACCCGACACTTCATCCATCGCTTTCACCCAGCTTCCAAAAGGTGGCATCGCTGGAAAATCGAGCTCTTCTGGTTCCAAACATTGAGCCAGAAATTCTGTAGTTGCCGTTTCAATTACTTCCGCTATTTTATCCGGTTCCCGAGCAGAAGTCGGAAATTGAGGTAAAGGAAGGCGCATCCTCTTAATCCCTTTTTTAATAACTGTAGAGCAGGCAACAGGCAACAGGCAACAGACAACAGATTTTATTTGTAGTTCCAATTCCCCATTACCCGTAGAACAGGCATCCTGCCTGTTCTCCATTCCAAAAACTATTTCTTTTGGCGACCTGCCGTAGCATCTACTTCTTCTAATTCCGACAGTCGGAACGTCACCAATTTATCCCAATTTCCTCCTTCAAATAATACCGCAGCTTTCCCGTCTCCTATTCGTTGAACTTGACCTTGAAAGCCGTAGTAAATATCCCCAGCATTTTTCACTTTAACTGCTACACCTGGTAAAATCATCGTCACTTAATTTCTTTGTTGTTTACTACTATTTTATTTTATGCTTTTATGTCAAAGCTGCCACCGAGACCTTAGCAGCAATTTTTTGAGCGATCGCCTTCAACTCTTTAGCAGAAGCAGACTCAGGAGAACTAACCACAATAGGCACTCCCGCATCGCCCCCCTCTCGAACTGGCATTTCCAAAGGCACTCCACCCAACAGAGACACCCCTAATTCCACTGCAGTTTTTTCACCTCCACCAGAACCAAAAATATCGTATTTTTTCTCGGGCAGATCTGGAGGGATAAAATAACTCATATTTTCCACAATTCCCAAGACAGATACCCCTAACTGCTCGAACATTTTTAAACCCTTGCGAGAGTCTAGTAAAGCTACAGTTTGCGGAGTAGTAACAATTACAACTCCCGACATCGGTACTGCCTGAGCTAAAGTCAATTGGGCATCACCCGTTCCCGGAGGCATATCTACTAGCAAATAGTCTAACTCGCCCCAATTTACTTGATACAAAAATTGCCTGATAACCCCGTTCAACATCGGGCCGCGCCAAACTACAGGTTGGTCTTTGTCGATTAAAAAGGCCATTGAAACTAATTTGACCCCGTGATTAAAGGCAGGTTCCAACACCTCTCCTTGGGGGCCTTGTTTCACCATTACTTTAGTATCTGCCAGTCCTAACATGGTCGGAGCGTTAGGGCCATAAATATCCGCATCTAGCAGGCCCACTTTTGCACCCATTTGGGCCAGTGCTACGGCCACGTTGACAGCAACGGTACTTTTACCGACCCCTCCTTTGCCGCTGGAAATAGCCAGAATATTTTTGACACCCTCAATGCCTTGGCGATCGGGCAGTCCTTTTTGTTGGGGCGTTTCCGCCGTCACATCCACGAGAACTTCTTGAACCCCAGGTAATTGCTTAACGGCCTTTTGACAATCTTCGACAATAAACTCTCGCAAAGGACAAGCAGGAGTAGTCAATACTAAAGTAAAACTAACTTGGCCATCATCTATTTTGATATTGCGAATCATGTTGAGTTCCACCAAACTTTTGCGCAGTTCGGGGTCTTCAACTGGCCGCAATATTTCTAAAACCGAAGCAGTATCGAGACTATTGGACATGAGTTTATGAGTAAATGCCTGGAACTGGGACTAGATATTTATTCTTAGTTTACTAGAATACCGCTTTCTTAAAAAAATCTTTAATTTTTAACTCTTAAAAATAGGAACTTAACCCCCTGTTATTCCTTCATTGCCTTGATTTATCTTCAATTGCACCATCTCACCCACAGCCAAAAATAAGACTTTACGAAAAAAGGACGAGAACTTGAAAGCCATGTTTTTAAAAGCATGGATGAAAAGTGAACGGGGGATTTTAATCGCCTTGAAAGTTTCTAGTTTTTGTGTTACGGTCGCAAAAGCAAGTAGGAAAAAAATCTGCGCTTTGAATCGTCCTAGTACGGAGAAATCCCGTTCGTTAAGAAACAACGGTTAGATTGACTCTAACGGCAGTATGACTACACCACTGCAAATAATGGCAGGGCGACGGCAGATGTCGAGCTATTTGCGTAGCTTGACTCGACTTATGCTAGTGATAATAAAAGATAAGCAAAAGTAAAGTAAGCGCAATTTATGTGGCAGTTAGTCAACATTTTGAGCGTGTAGTGGCACTTTGATAATGCCTTTAAGAGTTCAGTTTTGGACTCTTTAAGAATCTGCGCGGCATAAGAGCGCAGAGTATCAAAAGCATGGTAGGATCTTTTAGCTTTTGAAAAGCAAGTATTCACTCTACAAAAGTCAATTTCAATATGACTGTTTCTACAATACCCGAAACTACTTCAAACAACCTTCCTCCAGCAGATGCTCGCCAGCGTGCCCAAGAGTTGGTAATGTCCATACAAGATGAAATTTGTCAAGGACTGGAGCAACTCGACGGTGTTGCTAAATTCCAAGAAGATGCTTGGGAACGCCCAGGCGGCGGCGGCGGCAGGACTCGGGTAATCAGCGACGGAGGAGTTTTTGAACAAGGAGGTGTCAACTTCTCAGAAGTCTGGGGCGAAAGTTTGCCTCCTACCATTTTGGCCCAGCGACCGGAAGCCGAAGGTCACGGTTTTTATGCCACCGGCACTTCAATGGTTCTGCACCCGCGCAACCCTTACATTCCTACGGTCCACCTCAATTATCGTTATTTTGAAGCTGGTCCGGTATGGTGGTTCGGCGGCGGGGCCGATTTGACACCCTATTATCCCTTTGCCGAAGATGCGGCCCATTTCCATAAAACATTAAAGGATGCTTGCGATCGCCACCATCCAGAATTTTATCCGGCCTTTAAGCTCTGGTGCGATGAATATTTCTACCTGAAACATCGTCAAGAATCCCGGGGTGTCGGTGGCATCTTTTTTGATTATCAAGATGGTCAAGGTCCGTTATATCGAGGTCCAGAACCTCAAGGCCCCGCCGCTGCCTATAGCAACAACCTCGGCAACCTAAAATCTATGGACTGGGAAACCATGTTTGCTTTTGTCCAAGAATGCGGCCACGCCTTTTTACCATCTTATTTGCCCATTGCTGAAAAACGACGCTCTATAGAATATGGCGATCGCGAGCGTCAATTCCAGTTATACCGTCGCGGTCGTTACGTCGAATTTAACCTGGTTTACGATCGCGGCACTGTCTTTGGCCTCCAAACTAACGGACGGACGGAATCTATTCTGATGTCCTTACCACCTTTGGTACGCTGGGAATACTGCTATCAGCCAGAACCCAATACACCCGAGGCTCAGTTATATGAAACTTTCTTAAAGGCTCAAGATTGGGCAAATTGGAATCCTCAAAACTAGGATGTCTGAGTTAAACTACACTTTAAAGAACTCAGCGCATTAAATAATCCCGAGGGAAGGGTCAGTGATTCATATCGAACAAAAAACCCACACGACCCAAGACGGTACAACTGTAATCGTCTTGGCACCAACCGGACGTTTGGATATTACAACTGCTTGGCAATTTCGCCTCAAATTGCAGGAATGTATCTCCAAACTCAGTCGCCATGTTGTCGTGAATCTAGGTCAAGTTAACTTTATCGATAGCTCTGGCCTGACATCGCTAGTGGCAGGAATGCGAGATGCCGATAAAGTTAAAGGCAGTTTCCGCATTTGCAACGTTCATCCAGAGGCCAAGCTCGTCTTTGAAGTAACTATGATGGATTCTGTTTTTGAAATTTTTGAAACAGAAGAAGAAGCCCTAAATCATGGCATTCGCGAAGGAAATAGGGCATAAGGACTTTATCTATCGAGCCATGGTCTCTTCTAGGGCTGAGGAAATAAATTTCTGGGCTGGATGCTACAAGGATTTTCTTAAATTGTGGTCTTCAGCTTGAAACTCTCCCCCCTCAGCCTTTCAATTTTTAAGTCGAGTTGTTAGCTGACAAGCTCTGAAGCAAAATCCTTCAATTTGACAAAATGATATGGCCCTAATAATGCTCCCCAAGTGGCCTTGCCTGTATTAGAGTCAATTCCTTTGTCGTAACTTAGAAATTGTTCCCTAGTGGCATCAAATCCAAGTTCGACTTGGTAATTCTGGCCTTTATATGTGAAGCAACATGGACGATCGAAGGGCAAAAATGCCTTAAATTTATAAGTTTTAAGCTCTAATTCCTCTAGCGTTACTTTCAGAGTGCAGCCAGGAAGCAGTTCTAGTTGCGCTGCTTTTAGCTGTTTGAGGATTTGAGGCTCTCGACCTCCACCTAGTACGGTTTCCCTGTCTTTGGGCATATAATATTGAATTTCAATGGCACTAGGATTTTCCACCGAAGGCCTAAGCTGCATAATTCGCTGGCGATAGGGCCGATCTATTTGCAGGATGTTTGCCTGTTCGGCAAACAAAACTAGACCGGGTTCGGAAAATAAGGCCACTGGAACGGGTCTGTGCCATAAACGCAAGGAAACGTACCAGACAGGAGAAGCCATCGCTTGTTGGCGGTTCTCAAATTCTCCAGCTAAATAAGAGGCCAGGGTAATTAATTCTTGCGAAATATTCATCTTTCTTGATGGGGCGTTTTTGACTGTGCTTCTAGGGCAGTACGGTTAAAAACGGCATTTTATTTTTGAGGACACCAGCACTGTAACGGAAAATGTCTTTCTTATCGATCCCGGCTTGTTGTATGATCGTAAAATCCCCAAAAAACGATCGCCATCGTTTTTTGGGGGTAGGCTTCCCAGCCAGGTAGCGGTAAATCAAGTAGTGACAGCATCCCTATTTTTATTTGCTCCATTACCAATTAGCCATTACCCATTACCTATTACCTAAAATTGTTTTACTTATAAAAGTGCCAGGTGAATAATATTCGCACCGTTTCAGATACCAAAAAAACTTTCTACTCTATTCATACTCGCCCCATTAACTCTATTTACAGTCGCGTGGTCGAAGAGTTGATGGTGGAAATGCATCTAGTTTTGGTTAACGTCGATTTTGCATATAACCCTTTTTATGCTCTGGGAGTAGTAACGGCTTTCGATCGCTTTATGGAAGGCTATGCATCGGAAACTGATAAGGAGTCTATTTTTTCTGCTCTGATTAAAGCTCAGGAAGACGATCCTCAAAAATACCGTGCCGATGCTAAGAGATTAGAGAATCTTGCCAAGGAAATGTCTTCTTCAGAATTGGTGTCTTGGCTTTCCTTACAAAGCGATGTTGCATCCGCAACGCAACGCGATCGCCACGACAGCAATTCCGATCTACAAGAATGTTTGAAAACCATCGCCCAGAACCCTAAATTTAAATATTCTCGTTTGTTTGCCATTGGTTTATTCTCTCTTTTGGAATTAGCAGCCCCTGAATTGGTTAAAAATGAATCCCAAAGAGTAGAGGCTTTTCAGAAAATTTCTACAGCTTTAAATCTCCCAGAAGAAAAATTGCTCAAAGATTTAGCACTCTACCGCGATAATCTTGAAAAAATAGGTCAAGCTCGTCGAGTTATGGAAGATGCCCTTCAAGCAGGTAGAAAAAAACGAGAACAAAGGGCCAATGAAAAAGCAGCCGTAGCTACTCCTCCTAATAGCTCTTCTGATTAACCAGCTCGCCAATTAGGGATCGGCAAAAAAATCAAGTACCCATCCGGAGTAGGTTGGGTGCCGCGAACCTCCACCCAACATCGGTATCTTATTAAATTGCAAGTCCCTTACCTGTTTTTCATCTCTAGTTTTGGTAACAAAAACAACAAACTCATAGATGCCCGGGTGAAAAAACTTGGCATCCATGAGTTTTTCCCTTGTTTTGTTGAAGAGATTTTTGATTAAAGCTCTGGAGATTGAGAACTAGGGTTGTTGCTCGAATTCAGGAGCATAGCTCTTGAGCAAACTGCTCACTTGAGTCATAACTTCGTTTCCAGAAGACTTGCCCAGGGCGATCCTGTCAGGGAAAAATTCTGGCCGATCCAAATTTCGAGAGATCGCTTCCCTAACTTGTTGGGAAATAAACTCTTGTAATTCTTCTTTTGCCTTAGAACGCTGAAATTGAGCTCCTTCCTCGGTTGTTGCATACAGTGGAGGCAATCTGTTGAGAGCATAAGCAGCAATGTCCCCAACATCAAGGGTTCGATCTGTACTTGCTTCAATCTCTGCAACCCTAGCGATGGCCTCGGACAAGACCAATTCTTCCATTACATTAATAAACTGTTTCCGAGGTAAAACTACAACTTCCCCAGTCAACAACGCTCCCATCAGGCGATCGAGAGCCATATACTCTTCAATGGACAATTCGGAAGCAGTATTACAAATCCGTCCTACTTCCGCTTCCATAGACGGTGTTAGATAACCGTCTTGTAAAGCTTGTTCGACAATTTTTTCTATACTCATTATGACAATTAATCTTAACGCCGCTACCTGAATCTTCAACTAGAATAAGGTTATAGCATTTTTCTCATGGAATAAGCGCAGCATAAAAGGCTGCTTGACATTCGCTCAAAAAATTCCCTTTTTTGCCACAATTTTTCCCGCTGCCAAAATCGATAATTAATTCAAAGGGTTAAGACTATTTTTTCTTTCCTCAATTCCCTGAAAACTTATTTAGTCAATTCCCTCAAAGCGCCAGGGTACAGGATCGACCGAGATACCGTGAACGTATAAACCCCAATGCAGATGAGGACCAGTGGAAATTCCCGTCGAGCCTACACCACCTATTATCTGACCGGCTTTGACAAAATCCCCTTCCTTCACATAAACGCGACTTAAATGGACAAATGCGCTGGTCACTCCTTGACCGTGGTCGATGCCAATGGTATTGCCATTAATCTCAAAGCCTTGAGATTCTAGTCCCACTAAACCTACAATACCAGCAGCCGGGGCAACTACAGCCCCTCCTTCGTAATCGGCGTAATCTATACCTCGATGGTAATAATCTTCTGCAAATTCTCCATTATAATAGCGACGCACTCCGTAACCTGTGGTAACAGGGCCTTCGTTCGGTCTTAAAAAAGGACCGTTCCAATATTTTTCTGGCGTTACTCGCGCTTTAAATTCTTCTAGGAGTTCAAATTCTAAGGGCGTGCGCTCTAAATCTTCCTTGTCTGGTGGCAGCCAAATTGATTGAGTGGGAAAAGAGCGATCGCTCACTTGCACTGTTAATTTTTGGCTGCCATTGTCCCCTATCACTTCGAGCTGTCTGGCCCCGGCTCGATCTAATGGTGTCGTCGGCAACAGGGCCCTAAACCGATGGCCATTTGCTATCGGAAATGCTGGATAAGTGGTTCCATCCATCTTGACTGTCGGCGGTCTACCTCTGTCAACATTGGGCCCTATTACTACAGACAAAGTATCTCCTAGTTGAGGATTGCTCGGACTCACCTGCACTGTCTGGCTAAATCCTGGTATTGCCATTGCCAGTAAAACCGCAGCCATAGCTAGGATTGAGCTACGGAAAATCCTTTTTATTTTTACACGGAAAATCATATTGGGAAATTTGCTTTAAGCTTGACAAATTATGAAATAGATGGTAAGCGATGCCTTGGGAATTTACTTATAGGCGATCGTCACTTAGAGATCGACTTCGACTGATGCGATCGCTAATCCCTAAGAACTTGCGTAGTAATAAGGTACCGACTTGTTGGGTTGCGTTTCACTTCGGCCCGACCTACGATTTTCCTTCATCTGGTAGTTTATTTTGGCGCGACTCCTAAGTAGGAGTGCCAAATTAATTAGACACCGAACAGACAAGATGTCTATTCTACGGGGAAAATTTTCTGCAAATATTTTTGCCTACCTACTTACTAATCTAGCCAACTCTATTTGGCCAGCAAAAAAGCCAAAAGATAAACCCCATCCTTCCATAAGTTGATGCTCCCGAAGTTAAGAAACCTTAATGGACTTGCCATTTAATAAGATACCTACTGTTGGGTGGAGGTTCGCGACACCCAATCTACCATGGACTGGTATTTTATTTTGGCACAACTCCCTAACAACATCTGGCCATCTTTGAAAAATTACCATTAACTTGCTACTTGTCTGGAAGGGCCTGGCCTCATCAAAATAAAAACCTCTCCCTTCAAAACTATCCTTTTGGTTTAAGATAAACAATGGCATGTCGCCAAATCATAATCGGCAAATCGTATTGATCTAGCAAGCAAATACAAGCCTGGTCTTGCCAAAAAACTTTGCCCACATGAAGATCCCCTGCCATCAGCTTAATCTCTACTTCTTTTTTCTCCTTGATATAGGTTTGAATTTGGCGGACGCTTGGCAAACTGGTATCAAATTCAGACATAATTACCTACTATTATCAAAATTGTTAGATTGAAAATTCTAGCTAGAAGTTGGAGCTAAACTACCAAAAATAAATTTTGAGGATTTAATGACGATAAAATTTGCTAAGTATCACGGACTTGGTAACGATTTTATTCTGATTGACAATCGCCATCAGTCAGAACCTATTGTTACCCCAATTCAAGCAGTTAAATTATGCGATCGCCACTTGGGCATCGGCGCAGATGGAGTCATCTTTGCCCTACCCCCAGGGTCAGACACAGACTACACCATGGGAATTTTTAACTCCGATGGCTCGGAACCAGAAATGTGTGGTAATGGCATCCGCTGTTTAGCTAAATTTATAGCAGATTTGGATAGCCAACAGAAAACTGAATATCGAATTCAGACCCTCGCTGGCTTAATTACTCCTAAATTGCTTCCTGATGGCCAAGTAATGGTAGATATGGGACACCCTAAACTATTAGCCTCTCAAATTCCTACAACCTTAACAACTGCCGATGCTAAAGTCGTAGAACAACCCTTGGAAATAGATGGGAAAGTTTGGTCAGTAACTTGCGTCAGTATGGGCAACCCCCACTGTATCACTTTTGTCGAAGATGTTGCTAGTATTCCCTTAGAAACCTTGGGACCAAAATTCGAGCATCATTCCGTATTTCCCGAAAGGACAAATACAGAGTTTATTGAGGTAATAAATCCAAATTACTTGAAAATGCTGGTGTGGGAGCGCGGGGCAGGTGCTACTTTAGCTTGTGGAACGGGTGCTTGTGCTTCAGTGGTGGCAGGAGTTTTGACGGGAAAATGCGATCGCTTGGTCGCTGTCGAGCTGCCAGGAGGTCTACTAGAAATAGAATGGTCAAGAGCCGACGAAAAAGTTTACATGAGCGGGCCAGCAGAAAAGGTGTTTGTCGGTGAATGGTTATTAGATTGATGAACTGACTATGGCAGTGCAAAAGCTTAAACTTAATGGAGGACAAAAGGTTTTTTGTGATGGGTGGAGGAATTTATCTCATTCAGGACGACGATCGCCTTGTAGAAATGACAGAACAAGCTTACGATTCCGAAGATCGGCTACAAGAGCTACTCGAAACTTATCCCAATCTCCTCGCAGGAGATGAAATAGACAGAGCAACCCCCAGAAGATGGTTATTAATCTCTAGGGAAGCATCCCTTTCGGCAGAAGAAGAATTTAACGAACGATGGTCTTTAACTCATTTATTTCTCGACCAAGATGGCATCCCTACATTAGTTGAAGTTAAACGCAGCCACAACCAAGAAGTCCGGCAAAAAGTGGTCGGTCAAATGCTAGAATACGTCGCTAATGTATTTGTTTACTGGCCTATTGAGTCAATTATCGCTCAGTTTGAAGCTAACTGTCGCCTTCACGGTCGCGATCCAGAACAGGTTTTTGAAGAGTTTCAAGGCTATATTGATGCTAACGAAGAAATCTTCTGGCAGAAGGTCAAAACTAATCTCCAAGCAGGTAAAACTCGTTTGGTTTTTGTAGCCGATGATATTCCTCCAGAGCTACGGCGAATGGTGGAATTTCTCAACGAACAAATGGATCCAGTAGAAGTCTTGGCCCTTGAAATCAAGCAATATGTCAGTCAAGATGGTCTTAAGACTCTTGTGCCTAGAGTTATCGGTCAAACTACCGAAGCACAACAACGAAAATCTAGCGCTACTCGCGAAAGAAGGCGTTGGGATGAAAGTTCGTTTTTCCACGAACTCAAAAATAGGCGCGGTGCAGATGAGGCGGAAATGGCCAGACATATTCATGGCTGGGCTAAAAGTAAAGAACCTTTAATTGAAATTCAGTGGGGAACTGGAGATACTTATGGAGGTTTTGGCGCTCAACTTCATATAGGTAGAAAGTCTTTACAATTATTGACGGTGGATATTTCTGGCAGTCTGGAGATTTATTCTAATCATTACAGCAGTCAGCCTCCTTTTAATGATGAGGAAAAATGGCTAGAACTTCGAGATAAATTGAGTGCAATTGGTTTGGCACTTCCCAGAGATCCACAAGAGTTTAGAGCCCCTAGTTTGCGTTTGTCTGCATTGCAAGAAGAATCTTTACGTCAGGTTTTAAAAAGGTTTGATTGGATCGTTGAAGAAATAAAAAGGTATGAGTAGCTAAAGAAAAAAAAGAAAATCCCTTATTCAAGCAGAATTTTGGGTGCTTCTGACTTTTCTTGGGAAAATGCTTCTTGAACTTGATATTGAATTTGAGAACGCACTTCTTCGTAAACATTAGCGGCACACCAAGGCCGCAAATATAAAATAGTTTCTTTGCCAATAGAAGCTACCAAACAAGTAGGGGCAGGTTTTTCTAAAACTAAAGGATGCGATCGCCCAATTTCTAATAATAAATTAATCGTAGGACTAATTGGGCGATCGCCAATATTTATTTCTAGATCGACCCTTCGCGTTCTCATAGCTGTAGTATTTTTCAGTACGCCATTAAAAAGCTGACCGTTGGGAATAGTTGCTTTGACATTATCCGCAGTCACAATAGTTGTTGAAAAAATCCCGATCGCCTCTACTACACCGCTAATACCAACACATTCAATCGTATCTCCTACTTCAAATGCTCTCAAGCTAATTAACATTACCCCAGCAGCAAAATGGGATAAGGTATGCTGCCAAGATAACCCTATTGCTAACCCTGCTGCACCCAAAACAGCAACTACGCTGGTGGCTTTAATTCCTACAGCATTTAAAGCAGCTACTCCTCCCACCACTAAAGTTAAAATTTCTACAGCTTGAACCACAAACTTTCGTAAAGTGGGAGCTATCCGCACTAGAGATTTACGAGTTAAACTGCTTATCCAAATAATCGCTAATCTGGTTAATAAAATAATACCAATTGCCCAGACAATTCGAGGTAAAATATCGAAAGCAAGTTCCACTAAGTTTTGTACTACCCTTGATGCTGCGTTAACATCCAAAGTTAATAGGATATTCGGTAATAAAAATAACAACATATTTGATTGTTCGCAACCGATTTAGCTATTGCTAGAGAACAGGTCTTGTTTTTTGGTGAGACCCGGTTTTTGGGTATCACCCGGTTTTTTCAAAAAACCGGGTTTCTTAACCTTCCCTCAAGTTCTCGGTAGTTGCCAAAACCCTACCGAGATTTCGATTACCATTAGCAATTGTTAAACTGCTATTTTTGCGTTTTCTGGATATTTAACCCCAGTTCCACCTAAACCGCAATATCCACCAGGATTTTTAGCCAGATATTGTTGGTGATAATCTTCGGCGTAATAAAATTCTGGAGCGTCTATAATTTCTGTAGTAATGGTTCCCAAACCAGCTTTTTTTAAAGCTTCTTGATAAACGCCCCGCGAAGCTTCTGCTAATTTCTTTTGCTCTGGGGAATAAACATAAATTCCCGAACGATATTGAGTACCAACATCATTTCCTTGGCGCATACCTTGAGTAGGATCGTGACTTTCCCAAAATACTTTTAACAGGGTTTCGTAATTTATTAGTGTTGGATCGAAGACCACCCTTACTACTTCGTTATGACCTGTCATGCCACTACATACTTCTTGATAAGTTGGGTTGGGGGTGATGCCTGCAGCATAACCTACTGCTGTACTGTAAACTCCCTCCATCTGCCAGAACTTCCTTTCTGCACCCCAAAAACAACCCAAGCCAAACATCGCGGTTTCTAATCCTTCGGGGTAAGGAGGTTTGAGTTGGTTGCCATTGACGTAATGTTGAGAGGGCACTGCCATGGTTTGCGATCGCCCTGGTAATGCTTCTTCGGCAGTTGGTAAGTTAACTTTCTTTTTTTTGAATCCAAATAATCCCATAATAGCTGGTGTTTTTAATTGACGTTTTTACTTGGCTTATTATATCATTTTTACGGGAGTATCTCATATTTGTGGTCAGACAGGCAATTCGCAATTAGCAAGCTCGCAAAAATCTTTAAATTCTTGGCTCCCTTCAAAATTGAGATGCACCCATTTTTACTCCCCATTGCTGCTTTATGCCTGTTTTTAAGTAATTTTTATAATATGTATAATAAAAGCTCGCAAAAAAAATGGGTTAATGGGTTGTCAAAACGCAATTTTGTATGTTAAGCTTTGATCATAATGGTCAAGCACGCCTATACGCTTGATTAAATAGTCAACTAAAAAAGCGATCGCTTGCTTAAGCAAAGCAGATGAAAGTTAAAGATATTGGGGAACGAGGACTGTTAAAAAGATTGCATCGCTTTTGTCCGCCAGATGTAGTAGGAGACGACGGGGCAATAATCCCAACGACCGAAGCGCTTAATAAGTTGGTTGTTACCGCAGATATGTTAGTGGATGGGGTGCATTTTAGCGATCGCACCACTTCCGCCAGGGACGCAGGTTGGCGGGCAGCGGCGGCCAACTTATCAGATTTGGCGGCCATGGGAGCTTGGCCTATGGGAATAGGGATTACCCTGGGCCTAACTGGCAATACCGAAGTTTCCTGGGTAGAAGAGCTATATCGAGGAATAGTCGAGTGCTTGGAGCCTTATAATACGCCCATAATTGGAGGAGATGTAGCGCGATCGCCCGTCATCAGCATTTCCATAACAGCCTTTGGAGAAGTAGCACCAGAGAGGGCCATATTACGTTTGAATTGTCAACCGGGAAATGTCATACTCGTCACAGGGTTTCACGGTTCATCCAGAGCAGGTTTAGAGCTGCTTCTCAATCCAGAATTAGGAAAAGAACTCCCAGAAGCAGAACGCCATTATTTGCTGAAGACCCACCAGAGGCCAAGAGCGAGGTTAGACATCTTGCCTGTTTTCTGGTCTTTACTCGACGAATGCCAATCGGAAGTGTTAATTGGTGGTATGGACAGCAGCGACGGTTTAGCAGACGCGATCGTGCAAATGTGTCAGGCCAGTCAAGTAGGGGCGAGAATAGAAAGAAACCAAATACCGATTTCATCAGCCCTGAGTAAGTTAGTGGATGACAAACAAGCGCTAGATTGGGCATTGTACGGTGGAGAAGACTTCGAGTTAGTCCTATCAATGCCAGCCACAATAGGCCAAGCTTTCGTCAAAAAAATAGGAGAAGGTGCCGCCATAGTAGGAACGACCACTAGCGACACCCAAATTTTGTTAACAGACAGCCAAGGGACGCACTCTGAAGAAGAGTTAACCCCGAGACAGACATTTCAACACTTTTGAGGATGAAAGTCCCTTTGGACTTTCAAATTAGCCATTAATTAAGAAGGCCACTTCGCTGCCACCAATTCAGCCAGATCGACAACTCGTTGGCTGTAACCCCATTCGTTGTCATACCAAGCTATAACCTTAACCAGATCGCCATCCATCACCATCGTCAGACTAGCATCCACAATAGTAGACACATCAGTGCCGCGATAGTCACTAGATACCAAAGGCAGGTCGCCGTATTCAATAATGCCCTTCATAGAGCCATTAGCTGCTTCGTGAATCACTTCATTAACTTGCTCGGCAAAAGTCTTTTTCTCAACTTGGGCCACAAAATCCACAACAGAAACATTAGGGGTAGGCACGCGCATAGCGATACCGTTCAACTTGCCCTTCATTGCTGGGATCACCAGAGCGACAGCCTTAGCAGCCCCAGTAGAAGTTGGCACGATGTTCAAAGCAGCGGCCCTGGCCCGTCGAACATCCCGGTGGCTAGCATCTAAAATACGCTGGTCTCCAGTGTAACTATGGGTGGTAGTCATCGTGCCTTTGATAATGCCAAAGTTTTCGTGCAGAACCTTGACAATAGGGGCCAGACAGTTAGTAGTACAGCTAGCATTGCTGACGATCTTGTAATCGTCGTGATTGTAAATTTCGTGATTGACACCCATCACAAAAGTACCAATATTACCGCCTTTACCCGGAGCAGTAATTAAGACCTTTTTCGCTCCAGCTTGTAGGTGTTTGGATGCTCCTTCCTCAGTGACAAAAACCCCAGTCGATTCAATAATTAAGTCAACACCCCAATCAGCCCAAGGCAAATTTAAAGGGTTGCGGTCCGATACGCATTTAATTGTCTTGCCATTAACAGTGATGGAATTTTCATCCGCACTGATGTCCACGTTTTTCAACGTACCCAACATCGAGTCATATTTAAGCAAGTGAGCGTTAGTTTTTGGATCCGAAGTGTCGTTGACCCCCACAAGATCGAGTTTGCTGTCCGTGCGGGTTAGCCAACAGCGCATGAAGTTACGTCCGATGCGTCCAAAACCATTGATGGCGACTCTAAGCACCTTTTACCTCCTAAAAAAAGCAGCAAGAGTGAAAATCGAAATTTCTAAAAAGAAAGTTAATCTTTGAGGATAATCATAACAGCGAACGGGCTCCTTATAAATCTTTTTCCAGAGCAATTACGATCCTCCTCAATCTTCGAGGGGAAACAACACTGCCAAGTAAGGATAGGCCCTAAGTCAAGAGCATCTCTTACGAAGAGCTGCCAACAAACTACAGACGATCGCCAGTCAAGTAATCTGGCCTAAATTCTCAGTCTCAGTCCCTAGCCTGGGAATGTCCGGAAAGTGACCCATCTAAAAGAGGATACATGCATAAGCAATAAAAAAAGATTTACTCTTAAGAAGCCCGTTAAAGAGGAATTTTTGGTAAATTAACAGCCAACTCTATCCAAACAAGATAATTCTTGGTATGATATCGCGTGTTATTGGCGTGGCGTGGTGTGTAAGGAGCGATCGATGTCGAGTTCAGTTGATTTCAATGGTAGACCGTTTCATTTTATCGGGATTGGTGGAATCGGAATGTCGGCCCTGGCCTACATTCTAGCCAAACGCAAGCTGCCCATATATGGCTCAGATCTAAAATCCAGCCACATAACAGAACGCTTGCAAGCCACCGGAGCCCATATTTTTTGGCATCAAGAGGCCAGCAATTTTGAATTATTTAAAAATAACAAGATGCCAGAGCCCTTATCATTAGGGGACAGCCTGGTATCGGATACAAGTTTATTATTTGAAGGTGGCGAGAGCGAAACCCAGAGCAAAAATCCCCAACAAGATGCCCTGCAAAAGAGTACCCCGAACAACTCTCAAAATTTATTCAAGTTGCCACAAGTTATCTGTTCGACAGCAATCAACCCAGGCAACTCGGAATACAGAGCAGCAATAGAATTAGGATGTCCAATTTTTCACCGTTCCGAGTTACTAGCAGCACTGATTAACGATTATCAGAGCATAGCCGTAGCGGGAACCCACGGAAAAACTACTACTAGCAGTATGGTAGGCTTCATGCTGCTACAAGCAGGTTTGGACCCGACCATAGTAGTAGGTGGAGAGGTAAATGCTTGGGAAGGAAACGCCCGCGTGGGAGAGTCGCCATACTTGGTAGCTGAAGCAGACGAATCCGATGGCTCTCTGGTAAAGCTGTCAGCTTATATAGGGGTAGTCACCAATATAGAGCTGGACCATCCAGACCACTATCAAAGCTTGGAAGAGGTGGTCGAAATTTTTAGAATCTTTAAAAGAAATTGTCAACGGGTTGTAGGTTGCATAGACTGTCCCACAGTAAGAGAAAAGTTAAATCCAAGCATTAGTTATAGCCTCAATCCTGAATTGGGGGCAGATTACAGCGTCGATGGTGTGGAGTACCGCTCGGACAAAACTATAGCTAGAATTTGGGAACGAGGAAAAATTCTCGGACAACTGCAGTTGCAATTGTTGGGTCGGCACAATCTAAGTAATGCCTTAGCTGCAGTGGCAGTGGGTCGATTGTTGGGTTTGGAATTTTCAGCGATCGCCGATGCTCTTGCTGCCTTTGAAGGGGCCCGCCGCAGATTTGAGTGTCGGGGGATTCGTAATGGCATTGTATTTGTAGATGACTACGCTCATCACCCTAGCGAAATTTGCGCTACTCTGTCAGCTGCGGCGCTGCAGACCAAAAATAATAAATTAAGCTCCAACTCCGAAAATTCTAACTCTCTGCCAGAATTGGCACAACAAGAGCGATCGCTACCAGAAAGGGTAGTTGCTATCTTCCAGCCTCATCGTTATAGTCGAACTCGGGCCTTTTTTAAGGAGTTTGCCCAGTCCTTTAAGGATGCTGACATAGTTGTAGTAACGGATGTTTATAGCGCGGGGGAATCAGAGTTAGGCCAAATAAACGGCCAAAGTCTTGCTGATGAGATCGCTACTTACCACCCAAAGGTTTACTACTGCCCGTCTTTAGAAGAAGTCAAGCACTGTTTGAAAGAAATCTTGAAATCGGGGGACTTAGCTTTATTTCTTGGTGCGGGCAACCTAAATCAAATTATTCCCGAGGTCATGGCCTTCGACCGTGCTGAAGACCGGCTTGTGTCTATAGATCGAGGCTCTATCAGTGCTTAACTCATGTTAATTAAACTTCAACCAGATCTTAAGATCGAAAGCATTTTTAGCATTCAGTGATGACCATGACTCTCTCTTCTAATCTAGCTAATTCCGATAAAACACGACAGCTTTCTCCTGTTTCTTTATTAGGAGCGACAAACTGTTCGATCTCGTCGCAAGTTTCTTTGGCCTCTTTGACTTCTTTTCGCGTAGGTGGTCCCGCTCAGTGGTATGTTGCACCTAAAAATTTAGAGCAGCTTCAAGGAAGCATTCAATGGGCCAAATCGGAAGATTTACCTATTATGTTCTTGGGGGCAGGTTCTAATCTTTTGGTGAGCGATCGCGGCATTAGTGGATTAGTCGTCGGCACTCGCTATCTGCGTCAAACCCATTTTGACTCAAAAACCGGACGGCTTACTGTGGGTGCGGGGGAACCAATCCCCCGTTTGGCTTGGAAAGCTGCCAAACTCGGTTGGGAAGGTTTGGAATGGGCAGTGGGTATCCCTGGCACTGTAGGTGGGGCGGTGGTTATGAATGCAGGGGCTCAGGGTAGATGCACCTCTGACATTCTGGTAAATATCCATGGGGTCTCCCCTGATGGCAAACTTCAAATTTTTAGCAAACAAGAATTAGAGTATGGCTATCGTACCTCTAAGCTGCAAGGTAAAGAAATTGTGGTAACTCAAGCTACTTTTCAGCTCAAACCAGGAGCAGACCCAACTCGGGTAATGGCAACTACAAGTGCGAATTTTAATTTGCGGCGGAGTACGCAACCCTATCATTTACCTAGTTGCGGTAGTGTTTTTAGAAATCCAAGTCCTCAAACTGCAGGCTGGTTAATCGAACAAACTGGTCTTAAAGGCTATCAAATAGGTATGGCCCAAGTTTCTCAACTCCATGCTAATTTTATTCTTAATTGCGGTGGGGCCAAGGCTAGAGATATTTTTCGCTTGATCGCTTACGTTCAAGAACGAGTAGAACAGCGTTGGTCTCTAAAATTACTGCCAGAAGTTAAAATGTTGGGCGATTTTTCCGATGTTGTAACTTGATAATCTTAAACCTTAGTTATAGCAATCCCATTAGAGTCGTGGCAAAAACATCTTTGCTTTTTGGTAATGGGTAATAGGTAATTGGTAATGGGGAAGAGTTTCGGAGTTTATTTCTAGTTTTTGAATTTTTACGAAAAAAGGACGAGAACTTGAAAGCCATGTTTTTTTTTGATCGTGGATGAAAAGTGAACGGGGGATTTTAATCGCCTTGAAAGTTTCTAGTTTTTGTGTTACGCTGGCTAAAGCAAGTAGGAAAAAAATCTGCGCTCCGAATCGTCCTAGTACGGAGAAATCCCGTTCGTTAAGAAACAACGGTTAGATTAGCTCTAACGGCAGTATGACTACACCACTGCAAATAATGGCAGGACGACGGCAGATGTCGAGCTATTTGCGTAGCTTAACTCTACTTATGCTAGCGATAATAAAAGATAAGCAAAAGTAAAGTAAGCGCAATTTATGTGGCCGTTAGTCAACATTTTGAGCGTGTAGTGGCACTTTGATAATGTCTTTAAGAGTTCAGTTTTGGACTCTTTAAGAATCTGCGCTGCTTTAGCACGCAGAGTATCAAAACAGATTTAGGATTGCTATATCTCCAATCATATTGGTATAATTGTCTCTGCCGGAGACGTAACTATTAACCAAAAACCTTGTTAAACCTATCCATTTCCTTGATTTTTGAGCGTTCAAAATTTCAAAAATAGTTCATTATCTGGTATAATATAGGAAACAGTGCCTTTTGGAAACAGTTCGGTAGATTTTAGCTGCCAGGCGAAGTTAGCTCGGATACCAGCACTACCCTTCTGAAAACAATTCTTCTGTTATCAAAGGAGAAGAAAGGTAATAACGCGCTAGTTCTTTAAGGATTAGCTTTGCAGCTCATCTGCCTTTACTGTTACGGTAATGCCATACTATTATCAGAGATGTTCGGTGATGAATAGATTTGATAAGGTTAAATGTTGCACGTAGTGGAAGCAAATTTAGTTTAATAACATAAAAGATTAGTTATGTCACAATCAGGTAAAGGATTTGGTTTCGGCCTCGGCAAAATGAAGGAACTGACTGAGGCTTTTAAAAAAGCTCAACAGGTTCAAGAGGGTGCTAAAAAATTACAAGAAGAATTGGACCAGCTCGAAGTAGAAGGAACTGCAGGGGGCGGTTTAGTTAAGGTTTTTCTGAGTGGAAACCAAGAACCTCGTAGGGTGGAAATTTCACCGGATGCTCTGGGAGAGGGTGCTGATGTGGTTTCTAAGCTGGTGACTGAAGCTATGCAAGATGCTTACACTAAGTCCACTATTACCATGCGCGAACGTATGGAAGAGTTAACTGGGGGTCTGAATTTGCCAGGACTTTAATCTGGTTGCTAATTGCTAATTGCTAATGGTTAGGATTAGCAATTAACAATTAGCAATTAGCAATTAGGAATTAACAATTAATGCCTTATCAAATATTAACAATTAATGCCTTATCAAATATTATTTGTTTGTCTGGGTAATATCTGTCGATCGCCTTCGGCGGAAAATATTATGAATTACCTAATAGAAAAGGCTGGTTTGAGCGATCGCATTGTTTGCGATTCTGCGGGCACTGGCGGCTATCATATAGGCAGTCCTCCCGATCCTCGGATGACGGCGGCGGCGAAACAAAGGGGCATAATTCTTAAGGGAGAAGCACGGCAATTTATCGCAGAAGATTTTGAGAAATTCGATTTAATTCTGGCGATGGATAAAGAAAATTACAGGAATATCCAGTACGTCGATCGCCGGGGAAAATATGGGGATAAAATACGCTTAATGTGCGATTTTTGCCGCGAGCATGAGATTAAAGAAGTACCGGATCCCTATTACGGCGGTCCTAAAGGATTTGACTTTGTAATAGACCTTCTTTTAGATGCTTGCGAGGGACTGTTAGAGCAGATTATTTCAGAAGAAAAACTGAAAGTTAACAATTAACAATTAACAATTAATAATTAACAATTGGGGATTTTGGCTGAACTTGAGAAATGTCCAATTTTTGTGCGCAAATTGCGCACATTTTGGGGGCCTTAATTGGTGAGGTCCAATTTTTGTGCGCAATTTGCGCACATTTTGGGGGCCTTAATTGGTGAGGTCCAATTTTTGTGCGCAAATTGCGCACATTTTGGGGGCCTTAATTGGTGAGGTC
>CAZUCT010000004.1:0-2949 GCA_964619285.1 uncultured bacterium
GGGCCTGTTCTTTCCCCACTGAATCTATACGACTAAAGTCGTTACTACGAACTGACTTTTGCAGAACAACAATATGTTGCCTGCCCCGAATGCCTCCTGGAATGCAGTCAACCACCTTAAAATCATTTGCCCACTTATTCCGAACGTAACCTTCAGAAATATATGCCGTTTGATACCAGTCGGGAAATACATTATCTTTGCCTTGGTGGGTGCGCGTAAAATACACCCCATTTTTCTCTAATTCCGCTGCTACTTTCGCTGCCTCTTGAGGATTTCTCGGAGTAGAAATAATACTTATAATTACAATTCCTTCCGGCTTAACAATGCGCTTAAACTCCCCCAGCCACTTCCACTGCATTTCCTCATTAATATGAGTAAACACCGACACCAAATAAATCAAATCAAACTTATTATCCTCGTATTCTAAAGGTGGAACTCCTTTATTGACGCTAAAATTTGCGAATGGTAAATTATTTTTACACCAAGAAATTGCCTCGCCATCAATGTCGGTTCCCCATAAAGAAATCTCCTCCAAATTATCCGCAGAAAACCACATCAAAACCCGTCCGCTGCCGCAGCCAAAATCTAAGACATTCTTAAAATCTTTCAGTTCTTTACCGATGGTTTTTAGCGCCGCTTTTAAGTCTCGATTTATTCCCAAACCAGCGCTTAAAAAACCTTGCAAATTGTCATCTCCATGAACCCTTATCCTCAGATTTTTCGGCGGAATAGCTATTAAATTGCCTCGATACAAAACCTGCTGTTTGCCCGATTCGCTAACAATTTCATAACCCAATTTTTGAGGAGTTTTACTGTCGGAACCAGAGGCTAATACTTTAGTCATAACCGCCCCTTCTCCTCCCTTAAAAACAGGAGTTAAAACCAACAGCGAGTCATAGTATTCCTCTAATTCTTGTGGTTCTAAAGGTATCCGCAGCTTAAACCTGGCAGCTTCGGAATTATCTAAATTGGGATGTTTTTTAGCAACATCGGGACTGGCAATACCCAAAGTTGCCTCTAATTTCTCTATAGCCTTACCCCCAATAGAAACCTTGAAACCTGTCAAAAGTCCGGCATCCAAAGAAGCCACCCAACCGGAAGCGATCGCCTCCTGCTTCTCAATTTTGGCTAGGTCGAAATAACCAACAGTTGTTTTAGGGGATTTTGGCAGAACAGGCGTCCCCCCTATCTCCCTTGTCCCCCTTGTCTCCCTTGTTGTGGGGGGGAACAGACTAGACCTCTGTTCTACAGACAATGCCTTAACCAAAGCCTTACCGCGATGGCCTTGGAAAATAGGAGTCAGACAGACAGTCGGGTTTTCCCCAGACATCTCCCCTGCCATCCGTTCCATCTGTTCTGGAGTGAAGGACACTTGCAAGCGAAACCTGGCCTTACCCGCGCTGGGGGAGTGAGGGTGAATTTTTTTAACATCGGGACTGGGCAGGCCAACTTGAGGCCGCAAGTTGCCAGTCTGGAAGCCACCACAGCTTAATTGAAAGGTATCTGCGAGGCCCGCTTTTGGGGAGAAGACCCAACCGGTTATTTGTAGGAGGCGTTCCCCCACCGTCACCTTATCGATAGAACCAAGGGTGTGGGGGGTGTGGGGGGTGTGGGGAGAGGGGGGGGTGTGGGGGGTGTGGGGAGAGGGGGGAGAGGTTAAAACTACCTTGTCTCCTTTTGGCGGCGGAGTTAGGGGCAAAGAAATCAACCCTTTTTTCCTTTGGTCTCGCAACTTCCAGGCGGACTGATAAAGCTGTAAATCTTGACTGTTTAAAGCCGTCAACTCTGCCATTAATTGTTTATCTGCTAAAACCGCTTTTTTAAACTCATTATATTCCGGGTAAGGATTCCTATTTTGATAAACCGTTTTAACCTCTTTCCACCCCATCAACTCCCGTAAATCTTGTAAATCTTCCTCAAAGTATTCTTGAATGCCTATGAAGTAGAAATAGTTAACGGGTTTGCTATTAATGCAATAAGACATCAAGTTTCTGTTGCCCGGTATTTTGGCAAATTCCAACAACTTTTCTTTGCTAATAAATTCCTTTTGTTTGAGATTGCCTATTTGGCGGAAACAATAGTCGGATATCAAGCGATGAATTGGCTGTCGCAACCAAGTTATAGTCTTAGCATCAGGAAAAAGTTTGTCATATTTACCCGCCCGAAAATGCCCGTCTATTACCTTAGTTTGCCTGTCAATAGTGGCGGGCATATTATCCTCAAACATATTAGTGGTATCGGTCAAAACTTGTTGAGGACCGTAAACCTGTTGCAGAATTTTCCTAAAAGCAGTTCCAGCAGCCTTGGGAACGTGAACGTAAATCAATTCCACCTGTGGAGTAGCATCTTGCCCGTTCCCCAATTCTTCTGTTTTTAACTCTCTTAAGGAAAGAGATAATAAAGGAGATAAAGAGGGATTAACGGCGGTTAAAAGAGGTTCCCCTTCGCGACCTTTAATAATAGGAATTAAAGAGATTAAAGCATCGCGATATTCTTGTTGTTGGGAGGATGCCATCGGCAGTTTAACGAGGAACCGACAGGTTTCCGCCCCGGGTATATTAGGATGAACTTTTTTAACTCCAGGACTGGGAAGGTTTCGAGTTATTTCAAAGTCTGTTAACTCGACATTACCGAGATAAACCTTTAACGTTTCGACAGGTTCCGACTCGAAGGATAAAAACCAACCACTCAACCATACCGTTTCATTTTCAATGTCGATTTTATCTAAAAAACCTGTTGTTGCTGCTAGTTTCATTGTTAGTTTTATTGTTAGTTGTAATCGCTTTAGCGATTTTAGTTAAACTTCTCTACGACTAAAGTCGTTATTGCGAACTGAGTCTCTACGACTAAAGTCGTTATTGCGAACTGAATCTCTACGACTAAAGTCGTTATTGCGAACTGAGTCTCTACGACTAAAGTCGTTACTACGAACTGAGTCTCTACGACTAA
>CAZUCT010000004.1:3049-35918 GCA_964619285.1 uncultured bacterium
TTACTACGAACTGAGTCTATACGACTAAAGTCGTTACTACGAACTGAGTCTCTACGACTAAAGTCGTTACTACGAACTGAGTCTATACGACTAAAGTCGTTACTACGAACTGAGTCTATACGACTAAAGTCGTTACTACGAACTGAGTCTCTACAAACTTTTACTGCGAAGGTTTCTCCAAAACCAAGATATCGGGACCGGAGAAAGATACCCTCCCGCACCAAGCACCATAAGACTTTTGCATAACGGCAAACCCTGCTTCTTCTATCCACTTTAATAACAAAGGTTCTGGAAAACCAATAGCTGTTTCTGGCAGATTTTTATGGCTGCTAAAACAGTCCTGTAATTCGTAAATTAAGTTTTGGGAACTTCTGCCTTCGGCGATTAACTTCTGAGATTCTGAGTTTAGCAAAAAGCAGGTAAAAAGACATCTACTTCCTGGTTTCAAGATTTTACCAATTTGCTTGAGATAATGGCGAATTGCTAAAGGTTGTAAATGAGTAAAAAGGTGGGGAATGCAGGCGCAGTCGAAATGACCGTCGGGGTAAGGAAGGATAATTTCTGTGGGTGAGAGGGTACCTTTGGGGTTGTAAAGGGGATGAAAAACGTTCTCCCAGAGGAAGCGAAATTTAGGTTTTTTCGTTGTTATCTGCTGTCGCGCCCAAGAGATAGGCCCTTCGGCAAAGTCAAACCCTTCGTAACTGCCCGTCGGTTTCAGGTAATGGACTAAGGAATAAGCCGTCAGACCTATATTACAACCTAGTTCCAGGATGCGGTCTGTGGGTAAGAGGCCGGCCCTCTGGAGTAGTTGGCCCATTAATCTGAAGGAACGACGGCTCAATTCTTCAATATCTGAGATACCGACTATATTTAGATGTTCCCGTTTTGGTGGGGGTAGGATGATGGGGGAGATGACTTTGAGCAAGATAGCGCCTTCCCGTCCGCCGAAAATGGGGGTGAGGGCGATGAGAGACTTGCCTAATTTTTCGATTTGTTGCCGATCCAGAAGTACCCTCACTCGGAAACGGGCCTCGTCGGCGTTGTCCAAGGTTGGGTGGAGATTTTCGACATCGGGACTGGGAATGCCCAGGAGTTGGTCGAAGAAGCTGTATTCGCGATCGCCCACCACCACTTTTACTCCTTCTAACGGGCCTCGGTCTCGCGAGGCGGTCCAACCGCTCAAGCTTAAAATTTGGTTTTCTACAGTTGCTTTGTCTATAAAACCCCAGCTTAATGTTGGCTCTACGTTCTGTCGTTGTTTACTTCCTTTTAATTCCTCTTTTTTCCACAACCACCTAAGATTTTTAGTTGTGGAAAAGTTAGATTTTTTAATTCGCCCTTCTCGCAGGCTCAAGGCTTGTTGATATAGTTCGAGGTCTTTTTTGTTTAAAGCCGTTATCTTATCTATTACCTTTGTTTGGCTTAACAATTCTTTTAGTAAAGCATCGTATTCTGGATAAGGATTTTTATTTTTCATCTCAAACTCTGCTTCTGGCCAATTTAGCATTTGACTTAGCTGAGTGACATCTTCTTGAAAAAATTCTTGCAAGCCTACAAAATAAAAATCTGTTAAACTTTGATTTTTAAGATAGTTTTCAGCCAGAGAATTTTGCATTTCCGGTCGCTCGGCAAAATCTATAATATTTAGATTACTAGCCTCAAAATCCCCCTCATCTGAGATTAAAACTTGCCAGCTTTTCCAAAAAAAGTAATGAGATATTAAGCGAATTATGGGATTTCTCAGCCAGATAATTTTTTGAGCCTTCGGAAATTTAACATCGTATTTATTAGCCGGAAAGTGACCGTGAATTACTCTAACATCGGCGCTATCTTTAGCCAGCATTCGATTGCGTATGGGCCCCCTATGAGGATAGTCAAAAAATATTTCTTCCTCAGCATATACCTTTTGTAATACCTTTTTAAAAGTAGTTCCTGCCGTTTTAGGGACGTGAACGGAAATAATTTCTACCCTGGTATTATCGGGTTTTATCGTTCTATTTCCCTCTGTCATAAGAATTAACAATTAACAATTAGCAATTAGTAATTAATAATTAATAATTATTAATTATTAATTATTAATTATTAACTAATCAGGAGAATACCCAAACTCTCGCAAAGCGTCGGCCAAAACTCGATTGCATACTTTTTGCAGAGAAGGTTCTAAATCTTGCCGCCAGCGCCCGATGGAATCTTTAGCGCTAGAGCTAGTTTGATGCCATTGAGTATAGGGGGTATTTTCCGACGCTTTTTCCATAATATTAGCGATCGTCTCTTGGGAGTCGTCCAAATTTAGGTATTGGAAAATTCCTTTGAGAGTTTCTTCTGGGGAGAGGATCAGGTCTTCGTAGCGGACTAAATATGCTTGTTGTTGCCGAAGCTTCCACCTGTGCAATAGGCCCGATGCTGTATTTTTCATTATTTCTTTAAGGTGTTCCTTATCGCTTTTAAACCTTTTGCGACCAAAACCTTCGCTACCCCGTTTTTTGTTGAAGGCTAATATGGAACTGGCTACATCCCGAAAGTCTCGAATTAGGATTATCTCTTTACTCTGGGGATAAATTTCCGTTAATAAACCTATGTTGGGATTAAAACTATTCTTTTCTGCAAAATAGGTTAATTCTGATGGCGATATTATCTGACCTTGGGCATCTGCTAAATGTTGGTAAAAAGCATCAAAGGTTTGCTGACAAAAAGCCGCCGCTTTTTGAGGATAATCTGCCCCAAAAGTAGCTTCTATAGGATTAGCTTTTTGGGACAAAAATTGCAGCAATTGCATCCAAAAGGGTATTATCCTAGTTTCGTAAGCGTATATTTGGCAAGTCACAATTGCCGGGTGTTGGGACAGCAAGCGCATGCACCAAGTAGTTCCCGAACGCCCGCTGGAAGTTAAAATTAGAGGCTGTAATTTCGGCTCATAATTAGATTGTAGGGGTTCGTGCCGAAATTTGACAGATGCTAAAGGAACCATAGTTCCATCTGCCAAGAAAGCTCGCAATCTTAACTGTCCTACCGGGGGCAAACCTGTTACCCCCACTGCCGCCGCAAAACCGCTGTTTTTCGCTTCGGGTACTTCTGGGAAGCGCTTTGCTACCCCAGGACGGGGACTACCAATAGGAACCCTCTGAAGAGTTTTCCCTTTGCTGAGAAATTCTACTGCTATTGCCGGGGATGTTTTGCCCAGAACCCAACCTTTTATTGAGATGAAATAGCCATTTATTTTTCTTCCTTTTTTAAGTCCATCTATGTTATAGCCGACTAATGATTCGGATTTTACAGACAGTTTTTGGAATTCTAAGATTTCGATTGAGAAATTTGGAGTCATGCTTATCCTATTTATAAATTGAGCTAACGTCCAGATGTTTTCTGGTTGCTTTGTTAAATCAATAAAGACTTTCTTCTTTCTTGTCGCTGTTTTAAGGCAGCGTCATAAAGTTTTAGATCTTTTCTATTCAGCTCTGTTAGCCGCTCGATCATTTTTGAGTCTGACAGCATTGTTTTTACCAAAGACTTGTATTGTGTTGTATATTTATGCTTATTAGTTTCACCAACTTGGATCTCAGGCCATCCTAAAATTGTTTGAATTTCAGCTAAATCTTCTTCAAAAAATTCTGTGATTCCCACAAACCAAAAATCTTCGAGCTTTTTTTTGCGAAAATGACGAGACATAAAATTCCTAACTCTAGGTCTCTTAACATAATTTAAAAACTTTTCTTTTTCCAATTCAATTTCACTGGCAACAATTCTTCTCTTTTGAAAATAGGTTACTTGATGCCAATAGTTAGAAATTAAGCGCTTTATCGGCTCTCGTATCCAGATAATTCTTTTAGCTTCTGGGAAATAACCTTCGTATTTCTGTACCTTAAAGTGACCGTGAATAGCTTGGATATTTTGGCTCTTTATTTCGGGTAATATTTTCTCAACTTTTTTCTTTTTATAATCCCACACAACTCCTTTTTTTCCGTAAGCGTTAACCAAAGCTTTTCTAAACATAGTGCCTGCTGTTTTGGGAACGTGAATTGAAATTATTTCCATTTTAGTCATTTACCCCTTTTCTGTTGCTTTTTTCTTCTCATTTTTGCTCGCGATTTTTCTCGCATCTTTAAGGCTTCTTGATAAAGTTCTACATCTTTACTATTCAGACTGGCAACTTTATCGACGAGAGATTTATCGCTCAAAACTTCTTCTTTAATAATTCTATAATCTGCATAAAGATTGTTATTTTCCTTACTAATTTTCACCTCGGGCCAAGAAAGCAGGTTTTTTAATCTCTTTAAATCTTGCTCGAAAAAATCTTGTATGCCTACAAAGTAAAAATCTTCTAATTTCAGTTCTCGCAGATATAAAGACATCAAATTTTGGTTTTCAGGAATTTCGGCAAACTCCAAAAAACTTAAGTTTTTCTTCTGTAGCAAGTCGTAAAATACCGTCCGTCTAAATACCTTGTTAAAACAATAATAAGAAATCAAAAAATTGACGGGTTCTCTCAACCAAATAATCCTTTTCGCATCGGGAAATTTGTTCTTATATTTAGCCCCGGGAAAATGCCCGTGAATTACCTTTACTTTAGCATCCCCCTCTTTCATAAACTGACGCTGATAATCTTTCTCGTAAGGATAATCTAAAAAAACTGCTTCGGGGCCGTAAACTCTTAATAAAACCCTCGTAAAAGCAGAACCGGCAGTTTTGGGAACGTGAATTGAAATAATTTCTACATTATTAGAATTAATCGCCATATTTTTGCTTTATTCGTTGCTAACAAACTCTTTTTATCGCTAAAGCGATTACTACAAACTCATTATTCCCCATAACCCAACTCTTGCAAAGCTTCCGCGCAAATTTCGCTACACAAAACCTGTAAAGAAGCGGGCATTTCGTACTGCCAATCTCCCACTGGTGGTTCTGGTTTAGATTCATGGGAGTCAGCCTTTTTCAGCATCATCGCGACAGTTTTGGGGGAACTATCAACGTCTAAATATTCCAAAATCCCTCTTAAAGTTTCCTCTCTAGTAAAGATTAAATCTTCGTACTTTACCAGATAAGCATGAGACTTTCGCTCTTGCCACCTTTCTAGCAAACCACCAACAGAATATTGGCAAAATTCATAAACAAACTGTTGGTAACTCTTAAATCTTTTCGGATCGAAACCTCCACATTTACGCCCGCTGAAAGGCAACATCGAGTAGACCGCATCCCGAAAATCGCGAACCAAAATAATTTCTTTACCCTCTGGATATAATTCGGATAACAGATTTAAAAATTCCGGTTTAGAAGCATCGTATTTTTCTACAAAATAATTAATTTCTGATTTCTTGGCTTTAGCTTTTGAATAGAAACCATCTATACTTTGCAGGCAGAAATCTGCTAGCTCTTCTGAATAAGTTCCCTGCCACCAGTCCGATAATTGGGCTTTCTCTCCTTTTTTCTTGCCAGCAGCAACAGTTTTTATCAAAGATTTTTGGAAATTATCTTGCGGCGATAACCCCGGCAACAACTGCAACCAATACTGACTGGGCGACTTATCCCCAGCATACTCGGCCATCGCTACCAAAGATGGATGTCCCCCTAATATTTGCCAAAGCTTCTCGGCACCCGAAGGCCCTACGGAGGATATGGCCAGCGGTTTTAACTTTGGGCTGTTGCTAGCTTTTAAAGCTTGCAGCCTTCTAAATTTTATCTTTCCCAACGGAAGTCGCTTGCTATCTTCCAAAACTGCTTCCAGAGTTAATTCGCCTCCCATTGGCAGTCCCAGCAGCCCCACCGTTGCGGCAAAACCGCTATTTTTGGCTGCTGGCAGTTTGGGGAAACGTTTGCCTACTCCGGGGCGGGGTAGCTCTACTGGGACTTTTTGGATAACCTTGCCCCCATAGACTATTTCCACTGCCGCTACGGGAGACTGTTTAGCTACGACCCAGCCTAAGATTTGGATGGAGTAGGTATTGAGGCGATCGCCTTTTTTGGGTAAATCTAGCTGACATCCCCGCAATTCTTTGGCCTTCAATCCCAATAAGTCGATATCGCCAATTTCTACTACAGAAGTTGTCGTTAAATCCTTAGTCTTTTCCTTATCTTTTGGGGAGGCATTATGTTTTACCTCCCAAGTTGCTAAAGCTAAATCTAAATTTCCTTCTGCCCCTATTTTTTGCCAAAATTCTTGAAAATTTTCTCGGGCATTTTCGACCGAAAACACCATTTTCTGAGTTTTATCTTTCAAAAATAATTGAATATTTTTTGTTACCGTATCGTAATAATCTTCGCAAACTTCTAGGTCGTTGTCTTTTTGGCGATCGCCCCTCACCAAAATCGATCGCCCGTAAGCACTAACTATGCTTGCTGGCAAATTCCACCGCTTGTTAATACTAACAGCAGTTTTCTCTCTATCTCTGATTAAATGAACGTAAAAAGCATTATCCCCGTAGATTTCGTCTAGTAGACCCAAAAACCAAGCCAAGCGATTATCTACCTCAATATGATTTTCTGGATAAAGCACCCGTTTTTTCCCTAACAAACGGCTGTTTGATTCGTGAGTTACCGTGTAATTAGATATGTGGCTGCAAGCCTTGGCAAAGGTGTAAGAACTAGACCGGGGCGTACATAAAACGAAAACGTTCATGGGATAATTGTTAATTGTTTATAGTTTATTTTTTGCTTTCTTCTATTTTAAAATCATTAGGTTGATAAACTCTCGCCCCTTTTACTTCATTTATTTTTTGTCCTACCCACTCTAAATCTTGATGTCTGCCATGAAGTATTTTCACAGTTCCACATACAAAAGTTGGGAAGGGGAAGCGACAATTATATTCTGTAGTTAAGGTAGCTATTCTCAAATTACTTTTAAATAAAGCTTCTCTAAAACTCGGTTGGTCTGGTTCTCCAGACTCATAGATTTTTATCCAATATTCGCAGAATTTTTGCATCTCTGGAGATTTCTTAAATAGTATCATCCCCGTATTCATTTGTTGATAGCATTCTGGCACGCCATTAACAGTTCCCGGTATTTTTGTCGGGGCGTGAACTGCAGCTATATCGAAACTATCTAAAATGTCAAATAATTCGGAAAAATCTTCGCAAATGTAGGTGTCGGTATCCAGAAATAAAGTGTATTCGTAAGGAGAATCGTACAGATAAACCACTTTATCTTCAAAGCTGTAATAGGGCTTATTTACCACCACAGCTTTGTCAAATTCTGGGCTTTTCACTTCTTCGTGGGCTAAGATTGTTACTGGCAGATTTGGCATTTTTGCTTTTAAACTTGCCGCCGAAATCTGTGCTTCTACTAGATATTTTTTCCCCATAGCGATGTAAAGAACTCCGAGAGTTTTTTGGGGTTTATATCGCAATTTTATCCCGGCAATATTAACAACAGTTTTATCTTTAAGAACGGCCCTAAAAGTTAATTCCGATTCTTGGTTTTGTGGCAGTCCTGCTATTCCTACTTCTGCTGCAAAACCGCAAGTTTTAGCTTTAGGTAATTCTTGATAATGTTTGGCTACCCCAGGTCGCGGTTTTCTAATAGAAACCCTACTCATTAAGCGATGGCCGTTAACTATTTCTAAACTGAGCGCTGGCGACTTTCGCCCCAATACCCATCCTAATATTTCTATGACATAACTATTAACTTTATCTCCTTTTTGCGGTAAATCTATATGAAATCCAAATAACAGATTACCTTCTAGGGGGTAGGAGATAACATCCATTATTTCTACCTGTGGCTTTTCAAATGCGTTGCTAGAAAATGCTCCCGTATTTTCACTTTTAAATTCTGCAGACATAAGTTTTTGATTGTAAGCAACAAGAGGCGAGCGATCGTCTATCTTTTTGTTGAGTTTTTCTGCCAGACTCTCCAATCTGGTAGAATATTCTTCTAAAGTTTTTTGACACTCCTTAAGTTTAGAAGAATATTGTCTCAATAAAGCCCTTTTATGCCCTAGTTGATTCGGAGATTTAGGCAAGATTTTTTGAGTTTTTCGAGACCTTTTCTTATCCAACTTTTCTGAAACCAGATTTTTTCTCAGTTCTTTAAAAACAGGACTTACGCAACGAAAAATAAACCTTTGAGATTGCTTCCTATCGTCGCCATGACGTATTGTTGCGTAAGTCTTTAAAAAAGAATCTCACTGCCTACCAGACACCACACCTGCGGGAACTGTTCCCAGTGTTGTTCTGTCAATTAATGGCAATTAATCAAAAACTATCCCTTGTCTAGAGACCGCTTAAAATAAAATTCAAAATATTATACCTAACCAGGGATGCTATTGAACTATAATTCTCTTGACTTCCCCCTAACTTAAAAAAAGCCCATGAATCTTTCCCCCACCAATCGAAAAACAGCAGTCGATTATTTTAACCAAGGCAACCAAAACAAATTAGAAGGTAAATTAGAAGCGGCCGTTACTTCCTATAAACAGGCCATCGAACTTAACCCGACATTTTCCTGGTATTACCAAACCCTGGGAGAAACTTTAGCCCTACTCGATCGCTGGGAAGAAGCCGCGATCGCTTACGAACGGGCCATAGAACTCAAACCTAATTCTGCCTGGCCCCATCGCGATTTGGGGGAAGTCTTGGTTAAAGTGGGTCGTTTGGAGGAAGCCATCGATAACTATCGAAAAGCGATCGCCCTCAACTCCAGCGTCTCTGAATTTTACAACAGTTTGGGCAAAGCTTTATTTCAACGGGGGTCAACTTTGGAAGCTGTGGCCAACTATCAAAAGGCCATTGACCTGGAACCGGACTCTTCTTCTGCCCGCTACAACTTAGGAGAGGCCCTCGAAAAACAAGGTCAAATCGAAGAAGCTACCATCTGTTACCGCAAAGCCCTAGAAATAGACCCGACCTTTGCAGAAGCATATCAAAAATTAGGTAACGTCGTCGCCAAACTCGGAGACTTAAATCAAGCTGCAGCGGCCTATACCAAGGCCAGCAATCTAGCCCCGACCTCGGCCACAGTTCGCCACAAATTAGGAGAAACCCTGGCCAAACTTCAACGCTGGGAGGAAGCGGTTGCCGCCTACCGCAAGGCCGCAGAACTCCAACCCAACTCCGCCGCAGTCTTCCACCAGCTAGGCTACGCCCTGGCCCAACAACAAAAGTGGGACGAAGCTGCCGCCGCCTACCGTCAAGCAACGGAACTCCAACCCAACTCCCCAGAAGTACATCACCATCTCGGCTACGCCCTGGCCCAACAACAACAGTGGAACGAAGCTGCTGCGGCATATGGCAAAACTACGGAACTCCAGCCCAACTCCCCAGACGCTTACCATCACTTAGGTTACGCCCTCAGCCAACTCAAACAGTGGGAGGAAGCGGTGGTGGCTTATCGCAAGGCCGCAGAACTTCAACCCAACTCCCCAGAAGTTCGCCAACAGTTGGGGCGGGCTTTAATAAAGATGAAACAGTTCGATTGGGCCGTGGGAGTTTTGCGTCAGTCTTTGCAACTCAATCCCAACCAACCGGAGGTTTATGGAGATTTGGGGGAGGCTTTGCTGGGTCTGAAAAAGTGGGAGGAGGCGATCGCTACTTACAACCAGGCCCTCGAACTCAATCCCAACTGGGCTGAAATACATGGCTATTTGGGTCAAGCTAAGGCCCAGCAAAAACAGTGGGAGGAGGCGATCGCTTCTTATCGTCGGGCCCTGGAACTAGATTCTACCTTGGGCGAGGTCCATAAGGACTTAGCCTTTGCCCTGGTTCAAGAACAAAAGTTCGATGAGGCCGTAACTAGCTACCAACAGGCCATCGACCTCGGTCTCAATACTGCAGAAGTCCATCACCAACACGGCCACGTCCTCAGCCGGCTGAAGCGGTGGGATGAGGCCGTGGTTAGCTATGGCCGGGCCATAGAAATTAACCCTAACTCGGCAGCAGTCCACCACCAGTTAGGAGAAATATTCGCCCAAAACCAACAGTGGGAGGAGGCTTTGACCTGCTATCAAAAAGCTTGTCAGCTTCATCCCAAGTCGGCGGACGTTCGTTTCCATATCGGGGAAGTAATGGTTAAGCTGGAACGGTGGGATGAGGCGATCGCTTCTTATCAAAAAGCTATAGAACTTCGACCGACTGCGGCTAAATTCCACGATCGCTTGGGGGATGCCCTCACTCACAAAAGCAATCCTTGGAACGCGGCCATCGCCAGTTATAAAAAAGCATTAGAAATCGACCCCCACTCCTCCCGGGCTAAAAAGAAATTAGAGGAGGCGATCGCTAAAAGAGACCGACTAGAAAGCGGCGTTTCTGGCCGTCAAACTGTCTTGACAGACAGCGAATTTGAAGGCTGTTTGGATTATGCAACTCTCGATTACGTTTCTGGTTGGGCGCGTCATAAAACCGACCCCGATAAAATCGTATTTCTCGATATTTTTGTCGGCAATAATTTAACCGGAACTCTGGTTGCGAATAAATATCGAAAAGATTTAGCCGACGCTTTTGGCACCCACGGCTATCACGCTTTCGCCCAAAAAATTCCCCCATCTCTTCACAGCAACGGCTTAGTTGAAATCAGCGTCAAAATAACAGAAACCGGCCAACAATTAAAAAATTCTCCCAAACCTTTAATCGTCGGACCGAAAGGTAAAAAACATCTTCGGGAATGGGGAATGGGGAATGGGGAATTGGAAAGAGAAAATCAGTTAGCGTTCTCGACGAGAAATTTAATTTACAAACAGCCTAAAAAGGTGGGAGAAACATCTCGCCCCAAAGTAGCAGTAATAATTTTAAGTCTCAACGGAGCGAAATTATTAAACGATTTATTTGCCTCCTTTGAAATTTATAACACCTACGAAAATTATGAATTAGTAGCAGTCGACCACGGTTCCACGGATAACAGTATCGAAGTCTGCAACGAGTGGGCGAAAAAACTGCCCATCAAATTATTAGCAAGGGGCGATAATTATTCTTTTTCTAATTCCAACAACGTCGCCTCCAAAGAAAGCGACGCGCCGATTTTGTTATTTATGAATAACGATTTAACTCTGTGCCAAGATATTATTGGCGGCATGGTCGAGTTAATTCAAAATGATGAAAATTTGGGCATGGTGGGGGCGAAATTGTTAGATATTGTTAGCGATCGCTCTCTAGCATTTCCCCCCACCCAACATCTGGGAGTTCAACTCTATTTCTACAGTCGCAACGAACCTTTTTATCCCTACGAAGTCCGCTACGCCCCCCAACTATTAGACGTACAGTCTGCCCCCTGGAAAGTTCCCATCGTAACTGGGGCTTTAATGATGTGTCGCCGGACAGATTTTGAAGCCGTCGGAGGGTTCAACGAAGACTATTTCTACGGTTACGAAGACGTCGATTTATGTCTTTGCATCCGTCAACTTTTAGGCAAAGAAATTATCAGCGCCAACCATTTAACAGCCTTCCACCATCGCGGCTTTTCTCGGTTTAATCGGGAGAAATCTTTCATCGACAAAATCTTAGGAAATCGCCCGATTATCGAAAAGCGATTTGCTTATTATCTCCGTCGAACTCATCTCAAAGATTACTTTGAAAAAGGGATGTTTTGGACGGGGCATCAACTGGCAATAGGCTTTGCCGTTACCGAAGCAGATATGGCAGCCTCGGCGGGAGATTATTTCACCGCTTACGAGTTGGGAGAAGAATTAGTAAAACAATACGGCTGGAATGTCTATTACCTCGAAGAAGGTGAAGAATGGTACGATATGACCCGGTTGGATGTCATTGTCGTCATGCGCCACGATTACGATTTAAAAATGATAGAAAACGCCAAACCGACTTTAGTAAAAGTTGCTTGGGCGCGGAATTGGTTTGAAGTTTGGGCGGGGCAACAGTCGGCGGGAGATTACGATTGTTTCTGGTGTTCTTCGCAAAAATCTGCGGATTATATTCGAGAGAAAATCTCCAAACCGGCAACCGTTTTGAGCATCGGTACTAACGAAGGACGATTTGCCAATGCAGAACCGGATCCGCAATATAAATCCGACTATTGTTTTACTGGAAGTTTCTGGAAATATCCGCGAGATATTGCCAAGATTTTAGAACCAGATGCCTTGCCTTACGAGTTTGCTTTGTACGGTTACAATTGGGAGAAATTGGAGAAGTTTAAAAAGTATTATCGCGGTCCTCTTCCTTATACGGAAATGCCCAAAGTTTACGCTTCCACCAAGATAGTAGTAGATGATGCTAATTCGGTAACAAAACAGTGGGGTTCGACTAATTCTCGGGTGTTCGATGCGTTGATGGCGGGGGCGTTAGTGGTAACTAATGGCGAGTTAGGAAATGAGGCAACTTTTGGCGGTTTATTGCCTACTTATAACTCCCGGGAATCTTTGGAAAGCGTGTTAAATAAATATCTAAGTAACGAGGAATTGCGGTTAGGAAAAGTGGCGGAGTTGCAGCAAATTGTTAAGGAAAAACATACTTACAAACACCGGGCAAATACAGTATTTGCAACCCTGCGGGAAAAGATGAGCAATAGCTTCCGCATCGCGATTAAAATCGGTACTCCAAAGTGGAGTGAGGCGAAGGAATGGGGAGATTATCATTATGCTTTGGCGATGAAACGAGCGTTTGAAAAATACGGACATTCGGTGAGGATTGATATTTTGCCGGAGTGGGAGAGGGAAGAGAGTTTTGGGGATGATGTTTCGATTGTTATCCGAGGTTTGAGCAGTTATAAACCGAAGTCTTACCAGATTAATTTGATGTGGAATATCAGCCATCCAGATAAAGTCGAATTGGAGGAATACGAACATTTCGACTGCGTTTTTGTTGCTTCTAAATTGTACGCCGAGGAGTTAGGAAAGAAAGTAAAAGTGCCGGTGCAAAGTTTGTTGCAATGTACGGATCGGAATTTATTTTATCCAGACGAGTCGGGTAACGAAAAAGTAGGAGAAGTGTTGTTTGTGGGTAATTCTCGGAAAGTTTATCGGCAGATAGTTAAGGATGCTGTGGAAGGCGGTTTAAAGGTTGAAGTTTACGGTACGAATTGGGGAGATTTGTTACCGCCAGGATATCTGCAAGGGGAACATATTCCTAATGAAATTTTGCGCCGTTATTATAGTAAATGCGGTGTTTTATTAAACGACCATTGGGATACCATGGGCCAGAAAGGATTTATTTCCAATCGGTTATTCGACGCGGCGGCTTGCGGTGCTACAATTGTCTCGGATAAAATTGATGGTTTGGAGGAAGTTTTTGGGGATAATATTGCTACTTATGAAAGTGTTAAAGATTTAGCTTCTGTTGTTAATAATTGTTTGAGTCGGCGGGATGCAAGTCGCCAGTCGCGGTTGGAGTTGGCGGAGTTTATTCGCAAGTATCATACTTTTGAAGCGCGGGTGGATGAAATGATGAAGGTAATTGAGAAATTGAACGAGGAAAAGATGCGGGGACCGGAGAATAGTGTTAAAATAAATCCGTAGAACAGGCATCTTGCCTGTTGGTCAAAATGGAGATTAAAATATGTCGCTAGAAACTTCTAAAACAACTCAGCCAAGAACCGATGCAGCTAAATCCGAGGCGGCGATTAGGGCAATGAAAGTAAAAGCGATCGTGCAGCGTGGCATTGCTAAATCTAGGGCAATGCCTCCTCGTTCCCCAGAGGAAATTTGGGAGGAGTTTAATGCAGTTTGGAATAAAATAGCTTCTCAATATAATTCAGAGGAAAATAACGAGAAGTGATGAAAGCTATATTAGACACATCTGTATTTGTGGCAGCTCTTCTTAGTAAAAGCAAAAGTAGTGCCTCTGTCCAAGTATTAAAAAAATGGTCAGAGGGTTACTTTACTTTAGTTATGAGTCCCCAACTTCTCGAAGAGCTAGTAGATAAACTGTATGAAAAGAAAATAGACGAAGAAATAATAGTGGATTTGGTGGTTTCGATAGACTCTATTGCTACTAAGATTGCAGGTGCTTATGAAGCAACACGTTTAGATGATATAGACCCTGATGATAATAAATTTTTAGCCGCTGCTTATGAATCAAAAGCAGATTACTTAGTCAGCTTAGATAGCCGCGATTTACTGCCGCTCAAGTATTATCATGGCACCCAAATTATAAGGCCGTCAGCTTTTTTAAGATTTTTGGAAATATCAGAATGAAAAGACGGTCGATAATTAAAACGCTTTCAACAAAGCTTCCCTTTCTGGTAACGAGAGAGATTTTAATCGCCTTTTTAAAACGGGAATAGAAGCTGGATTTAAAGAGCGATCGCCCTTCGGAAAATCCCACAAAAGTTTATCGATTAATTCTGGAATTTGTTGGGATGCTAATTCAATTTTTTTTTTAACTTCAGCTTCGGTCCTTTGCTTCAAAAATGCCAGAAAATCCCTCAAAGTTTGAACGTCTAAATCTTGTCGCATTAAAACCTTCCCAGAAATACCTTGGGAGTTAATTGCTAAGAGGCGATCGTATGCTACGGGAATGCGTTTAAAATCCGCCAGTTCAAATAACCTTTCTAAAGGAATTGTTTGAGTAATAAAATAGAGGTCGATAATGTCTTTTATTTCCGCTCTATCTTCAAAAGCACTAACTTTATTGGCTCCCAAATCTTCTAAACTATTAACATAAATGTTTCGGTCAGTTTTAGTAAGTTCTCCAACTAGGTTAAATTCCTTGACAAATTCAATTTTTAACCGACAGTTAGGTCGAACTACAAAAAAACGAGCAAAGTAAATGTCTAAACGTTGGATTTCTATGGTATAGTTTAACTGTTGGAGTCGGGCGGCGAGGTCGTTAGCGATCGCTCTTAAATCGTCCGTTGTCGTCAAAAAATCTAAGTCATCCGAGAAGCGATGTTCGTAGTAAAATCTTGATAAAGCAGTGCCTCCAGTAAGATAAATATTTTGTTCGTAAATGGAGGCAATTTTCAAAACTTCATCCTGAAGCGGATAAAGTTGGTCTTCGTAAAATGACAATTCTTCTGGGGTTGCAGTTCGATATAAATTTGGGAGTTCCATAATCTAAAATGTCATAATAAGGGAACAATTTGGAGACCTTAATAGTCCTGGGTGGGGAAGAGCGATCGCCCTAATTAAATTTAACATTAACAATTAACAATTAGCCAAAAAAATGAAATTTTTCCAACCAACGGAACCGGTATTAACCAGGGGCAAATTAAATAAATCATTCATAGCAGATGGCGCAGTAAACTTACAAGGTTGGGTCACATCTTTTGAGAAGAAGAAATTAGAGGGAATGTTAGTTTCCATAGATGGTAAAGAATTCAGAGAGATTGAATTAACCCACAGTCTCCCCTCTCCAGGAGTTAAAAAAAGTTACCCCTACATTCCAGGAACGGAGAAAGCTAGATATGAGATAAAAATACCTCTGAGAGACAAACAACAAAAGCAATTTAAAAATTCTCTGGTGTTATTAACTCCCTCTTATGAAGGGCAACCGGGTGGCATAATGGCGAGCTTTTTGGAACCGTCTTTGCCTATTCCTCCTCAAGAATACGTCAAGTTTGTGGGGGGTCATTTCACAGATGTGGGTTTAAACTTTCTCGGTTATTTCATTCAAATAGTAGGTTTAGAACCCGCCGACAAAGTATTAGATGTTGGTTGCGGTGTGGGTCGCATTGCTTATCCTTTAACTTTCTATCTCAATTCTCAAGGTGGATATGAGGGTTTTGATATTGCGGAAAAATTGATTGAGTGGGCGCGATCGGAGATTAGTTCGAGATTTCCTAATTTTAATTTTCAGGTAGTCGATATTTATAATAAAATGTACAACCGCCAGGGAAAGATTAAAACTTTAGATTTCGTCTTTCCCCATCCAGACAAAAGTTTCGATTTGGTGGTGTTAACTTCGGTGTTTACTCATTTGCAAGCAAAAGAAGTCTGCCATTATCTCGATGAAATTGCCAGGGTTTTAAAACCGCGCGGTCGATGTTTGTGTACTTGTTTTCTGTTGAACCCGGAGTCGGAGGCGGAGATGGCTAAGAATAAAAAAGCTACTCAAATCGTACATCCGCTTGAGGAATGTTTCACCAGCAGTCCCCAGATGCCAGAATCTAGTATTGGTTATAAAGAACCGTTACTTTTGGGTTGGATGAAAGAACGAGGACTGAATGTAGTGGGTAAATATTACGGTCATTGGTGCGGGCGGAGGCAGTTTACCAGCCATCAAGATATATTGGTGTTGCAAAAAAGTTAGCAAGAGAAGAGGTATGATTATTAACTTTCAGGATTCTTATTTATTCGTTCACATTCCCAAATGTGCGGGAGAAAGCATGAAGGAACTGTTAATCTCCGACGCAAATAAAGGGGTACATTTTTTAGGAAAACACGATTATTTAACCGCTGCTTTAGACGCGATGGGAAGCAAGATTAATGATTTTACTACCTTTGCAGTGGTAAGAAATCCTTTTTCTCAAGTGGTTTCTTTTTACGAACATTTGAGAAAACCTTTATATGTACCCAAAGCTAAACTTAAAAAACAATATCCCGCATTCCAGCAAGCTTTATCGCCCCAGAAAACTGCCAAACTGGCAATGAAGTTAGATTTTAATAGTTGGGTAAAGGAAATTTATGTAAACAGAGAAAAATACCATGAGTGGCATGGAGATCAATTAAATTGGTTGACAGACAAACATAATATTTTGCGCGTGGATAGGGTGTTGAAGTTTGAGTCTTTGAACGAAGATTTTGCTAAACTTCAAGAAGAATTAGGAATTAAGGGAACACTGCCTCATAAGAACCAATCAAAAAAATTAAATTATCAAGAATATTATAATGAGGAAACAAGAGAGATAATAGAAATAGAATTTAAACAAACTTTAAAGTTGTTTGACTATCATTTTGAAGAGAATAAGACCAATAAGAAAGTAACAATAAGTCAAGCCGAAATTGCTGCCGATTATTTGGAGTTAGCGCGGTTATTAAAAGCTAATGGAAACGAGGAAAAAGCTGTAGATGCTGCTAGAAAAGCTTTGGCTGTTAATCCAGATAATAGAGAAGCATATAAGTTTATTTATGAGTTAGAAAAGGTTTGATAAAAATGGAAGAGAAAAATAATATGGTTCGGGAGTCAGATAGAGAAACTGTAGCTATCAAAAAGCACCAAGAGGCAGAGGTTTGTTTGAGGGAGGGGAAATTAGATGAGGCCATTGCAGCCTGCGGTCTGGCCTTGGAGGCATTGCCGGACTTTGCCCCGGCCTGTAAGACGTTGGGAGATATCATGCAAGCTACGGGCCAATTAGAATCGGCCCTAGATTGGTACGAAAAGGCCCTTGCTAGTCAGCCAGATTGGGCAGAGGTTCATGCTAACCAGGGCAGTATTTATGCCAGGCAACAGCAGTGGGAGTTGGCTATAAGTTGCTATCAAAAGGCTATAAGTCTCAAGCCAAATTTTGCGGGTTTTTATCGGAATTTGGCTAAGGTTTGGAAGTTGGCGGGTAAGGCAGATTTGGCAAGAGATTTTGCGGAGAGGGCAGAGGCTTTAGAAAAACAACCTAGAACGGTTTCAAAAAGTTTGAGTTTGGCTAAAACTCTGGTTGAAGAGGGGAAGTTGCCAGAGGCGATCGCTTGTTGTCGCCAAGCAATTGAGTTAAATCCCTCTGGATTTGAAGCTTACTATTTATTGGGGAATGCTTGGGTTGGTATGGGTAATTTTGATGAAGCGATCGGCAGTTATAAAAAAGCTTTAGAAATTAAACCTAATAATTTTATTTTACAGCAAAAACTGGGAAAATCTTTCTTAGCAAAAGGCGATTTTTATGAAGCGGTAGTGGCGTTTAAACAGGCTATAGAAATTAACCCTAATTATATGCGATCGTACCATAACTTAGGGGAGAGTTTGATGAAGTTGAAAAATTGGGATGCAGCCATTAATGCTTACCGTAAAGCTCTAGAAATTAATTCAGAAAAAGCTATTGTTTACAATAATTTAGGGTTGGCTTTGACTGAAAAAAAACAATTTGCAGAAGCGGTTGAAGCTTACAAAAGTGCAATTAATTTAAAGCCAAACAATCATAGTTTTTATCAGAATTTGGGTAACGCTTTATCAAAACAAGGCAAGACGGGTAAAGCTATATCGGCTTACGAACAAGCGATCGCCCTCAAACCAAATAGAGGAGAATATTACAATTGTTTGGCTGATTGTTTGAGGAAAAATCAAAGATGGGATGAGGCGATCGCTTGTTACTCGAAGGCGATCGAATTAAATCCTAATGATAGTAATGCTTACTATTTACTGGGGAAAATTTTAGAAGAACAAAAGAGGTGGAAAGAGGCGATCGCTATTTATCAACAAGGACTGAAACGATGCCCCCAAGATACTAAATTAACTCTAAGGTTACAAGGTTTGCTCCATCACCCAAAAGGTTCGACAGCTTACGACATAGCTATGCTTTTTGTCAAGGAGCAAAATTGGGAAGGGGCAATCTCATCATATCAAGGACTGTTAAAAATACAACCCTGGCCGGAGGATAAAGTTAAAGATTACTTGAACTTAGGAATGGTTTTAGTTAAGGCAGGAAAGCTGCCGGAAGTTATCGAATCTTATCATCAAGTTTTCCAGAAAAATCTTCAAAATTTAGAGTTTTATTATCAATTTAGCATTCACTTATCAGAGGCGGGTTTAATTAAAGAAGCGGTGGCTTTTTTCCAAGAAATGCCTCTGGTAGAACCGCTTTATATTGAATCATTAAATACTCCTGTTTTAAAATACGACAAGATCTGGCATTACTTTAATAGCAGTAATTTAGAAGAGTCAAATCTTGATGCAGATTTGGAAAATTTGGAAGCAGAAGCGGAGCAAATAGAAGAGCATTTTCAAGAGCAAAAGTTACAAATAGTAGTAGCAAATAAGCTAAAAAATAGGCAGAAAAAATTACTCAAAAAATTAGGGATATCTTGGGAATACTTAGACTTGATGATTCGGGAAAATGATGCTTTAGAAAATATTTATCTTAATGCTACAGGCGAAGTATTTAAACAGCCCCAACAAAGAACAAAAATCGAACCCCACAAAAAATTAAATTGTTGGGAACCTATTAACAATGCCTCCGAATTTCCCCATACCATAGTAGAGTTTCAATATATGTGCGCTGCGGACCCGATGACGGGTAAAGTTTTGAGAACTAATGAATCTTTTTACATGCAAGATTTAGCAATTATTTATCGTTTTGTCGGTAGGGAAGTTTTTTACATCTTAACGGGTAATTTTGAAAGCGGTAAATTATGTTTATATATTCCTAAATTGGCTCTGGTATTATCTTGGAGCGAGAGTAAAAGTAAAAATAAAAACTATCTAAAAATATTGAAAAAATTTAATGCTTTCCTGGTAACTTATGCCAGAGACGTTAGAGAATATCTGAAAAGCGATCGCCCCCGATTATTGACATCAATAGTGGGCTTTAGAAAAAACTTAGGGCATTTTTTCTGGCAAGAGCTTAACGGTATTTATTATTTAGAAAAAAATCGAATTTTAGATAAGGTTAACTGTTTTGCGGTGGCAGATTACGAGCCAATGGAAATAAGAACTGTTATTCCAGAGCTTCCCGAAACTAAAATTTTAAGAATGCCAGGTCTGTCTTATGCTGAAAGATTTCAGTTTCTCTTAAAAAATAACTGTTTTTGTTTCCGAGTAGCCGAGCATTTTATGACTGAGGAGTATGTATCGAGAATTTATAATGTAGCTACTAAGAAAAGTTCGGAAAAGTTTCTAAAAATGCTAACGGAATTGAAAGACAAAAGAGAAATTTGGCCTTTGCTTTGGTTGAACGTCCGCAGTCATAATAAAAGTTGGGTTTCTCAGGTTGAGGGAGCTGCTAATATTATTAACAAACTAACGGAAAGTTTTCCGAATCTGGGAATAGTTTTTGACGGGTGGATTGACTGCAATGAGGTTGTGGAAAATATCTTAAAACTGGTAAAAACACAGGTAAAGGTTTATAATACTTTAGGTTGTCCTTTACACGAAAGTATTGTTTGGGCCAATCATATTGATGCCTATATTGGAGTGGTAGGCTCGGGGTTGGTAATTACTTTATGGTTGAGCAATAAACCCGGTGTTGCTTATGGCGATCGCGGTCATTTAGCCCAAAGTAATTTTTGGTCAAAGGTAAAAGAAGATGCGATCGCTCCCATTTTTTTGAAGCCTCAAGAAATTACTCCAATGGAAAATAAATTGTATGCGAGTTACGAGATTGAGTGGGAGATAATATATGAAAAAATTTTGGGGATTCTTCAACAAATTTAATGACGATTAAATTCAAGGAATTAAGTAAAATTCCACTAGATATTTAACCAGAACAATTAAAGTAGAGAAAATGCATCGGGAAACAGCAGCAATTTATTTAACAAAAGGGAATCAATTGAAGCGGGCGGGAAGGTTAAAAGAGGCGATCGCTTCCTACAAACGCGCCATAGAAATTAATCCCCATTTAGCCTGGTCTCATCATAAATTGGGGGAAGCTTTGGCAAAAATCGGTCTTTTAGATGAGGCAATTGTTTCTTTTCGTAAGGCTATAGAAATTAACCCTAAGTCGGCATGGTCTTATTACGAATTGGGGGAGGTTTTTGCTACTAAAGGAGAATTTAATGCCGCCATACCTAATTATCGTCGCGCTAGGGAGTTGGAACCTGATTTTGAGGGATTTTCTCGGGGGTTGGAAAAGGCTTTAGGGAAGTTGGGAGATCGCCCCCAAATTCCCGAGAAAGGTCGAGGTTTTTTCGAGGAAGCAAAAACTCATTTTGCCAACCGTTTGTGGCAAGAAACTATTACCAGTTGCCGCCAAGCTATAGAAGCAGGAGTTGAGGATTTTGAGTGTTATAAAATGCTCGCTTGGTCTTTGAAAAAACGGCGGTGGTGGGAGGAGGCGATCGCTGCTTATTCAAAATTAATAGAAATAAATCCTACCTACGGAGAGGGTTATTACTTTTGGGGAGATATTTTACGCATTCAAGGGAAGTTAGGAGAGGCGATCGACCTTTATCAAAAAGGATTGGAAAAACTGCCAGACGACTTGGAATTAACAGCCCGCCTCGAAGGGCTTTTGGCAGCGCAAAAACAGCAGCAAAAACAACTAGAAGCCCAAGTATCTATTAATCCCGATGCCTCCCAATATCGCACCTTAGCAGCAAGTTACAAAAAGTCGGGAAATCTGGAGGAAACCATAACAGCTTATCGAAAAGCGATCGAAATTCAACCCCAAGCAGAGGATTACTGCGAACTAGGGCTGCTGTTAGTAGAAAAACAGCAGTGGGAAGAAGCATTAATTGGCTACGAAAAATTGTTAGAAATGCAGCCTTGGGTAGGCCGTCAAATCAAACAATTTCTCTCTTTTGGGATAACCTTAGTAGAACAAGGAAAATTAAAGCAAGTCATCGATTCTTATCATCGGGTTTTCCAGAAAAAAATCGATGGCTTGGAGTATTATTCTCAGTTTAGCATCCGCCTATCACAAACAGGATTGCTAGGAGAAGCAGTAGCATTTTTTCAGGAAATGCCCAAGCCTCTACCACCACAAACAAAAGATAATTCCAACTCAAATGGCGAGACCAATATTTCCCAATACGATGCTATTTGGAATTGGTTTAATCGCCCTAAGGCTGGAGAATTTAATCTGGATGTAGATTTAGACGCTCTCTCCAACCAATTAGAGAAAATTAGGGAGCATTTTCAAAGTGAAGAAACGCAAACTTTTGTGTTACCTCATCTGACAATAAAAGATAAAATAATTTTGCAGAGATTAGGGATATCTCCAGAATATGTCAAATTAATGAAAGTAGAAAATAATGGGTTAGAAAACATTTATTTAAACGCCTTTGCCAGAGAAAAATTATCGAAACCGATCCAAAGAAACCAGCCTCATCCCCATAAGCATTTTCGTTGTTGGCATCGGGTTAACACTTCTGTAGAATTTCCTCACACGATCGCTGAATTTCAATATTTTTATACTGCCGATCCTTGCACTGGTGAAATAGTTAGATCGGAGCAATCGTTTTTTCTGGGAGATTCTCCCATCTTTTACCGTTTTCAAGGTAGAGAAATATTTTACCTAATGGCTGGTAATTTTAGCGGCGAAAAAGTTGCTTTGTACTTTCCCAGGTTAAAAGTAGCTATCTATTTTAATGACTGGGAAAGACCGAATCCAAAAATCGCTCAAAATTTTCAAAGTTTAATTGTCAGTCATTTTAAAGATGTACTGGAATATATTAGCTTTAGCCAGAAAAAAGTTGTCACTTCAGTTTTAGGATTTATTAACAATTTGGGGCATTTCTTCTGGCAAGATCTTAACGGCATCTATTACGCCTACAAAAATAATCTCTTAGAGAAAATAGAAAGCTTTGCTGTAGGCCCTTACGAAAAGATGGAATTAACATCTATTATGCCAGAGATTCCCGAGAGCAAAATCTTAAAAGTTCCAGAGATGTCCGAGTCGGAAATGTTTCAGTTTTTATTAAAAAACAACTGTTTTTGTTTTAGAATAACCGAGCATTGGATCGGTCACGAATGCATGGAGAGAGTCTTTCTGGCAGCCTCAAAAAAATGCTCGGCAGATTTTCTGGAAATGGTGACAGAGATAAAAGAAAAAAAAGAGACTTTTCCTTTGCTTTGGATTAACGTTCGCGGTCATAATAAGAGCTGGGTGTCTCAAGAGGAAGGATATGCAAATATTATCAACAAATTGAGCGAAGATTTTCCCAATTTAGGGATAGTAATTGATGGGTGGATTGACTGTAATGACGTAGTAGAAAATATTCAAAAGCAGCTAAAACCTACGGTTAAAGTTTATAATACCTTAGGCTGCCCGTTACCTGAAAGTATTGTTTGGGGGCATTATATTGATGCTTATATTGCCGTGGTGGGTTCCGGTTTAACTATTACATCTTGGTTGAACGATAAACCGGGCGTTGCTTATGCAAATAGAGGTCATCTCAAACAAAGGAATTTTTGGTCAAAAGTTAAAGAAAAGTCCATAGAACCTAATTTTTTGGATTTTTCAGAAATTGTCGAAGTTGGAACTAGCGGCTGGGCCAATTATGAAATCAAGTGGGAAGTTATCTACGATAAAATTTTACCTATTCTCCAAGAAATCAACTCAAAAAATCAATGAAAAAAAACATCAAATTAGTAGTAACAACAATTTCACCCCCTAATAAAGTTTTACAAAAGTTAGCAGAAGGGTGTCAGTCTCATAATTGGGATTTTATCGTTATCGGCGACACCAAAAGCCCCAAAGACTTCTCCTTAGCCGGTTCTCAATATTACGATGTTGACGCTCAAGTAGCAACGGGGTTAGAATATGCTAAACTCTGCCCTACTCGACATTATGCTCGTAAAAACATCGGTTATTTATTAGCAATTCGCGATGGGGCAGAGTCCATAGTTGAAACCGACGACGATAACCTGCCCCTGGATAGTTTTTGGCAAGAAACTTCCCCCACCGTTGAGTCTAAAATAATCGACAAAGCTGATTGGGTAAACGTTTATAAATATTATTCGGATGCTATAATATGGCCCCGAGGTTTGCCCTTGGATAAAATTAACGACCCCATACCCCATTATGAAGGTTTAACCACTGCTTCTTCGTCTTGTCCCATTCAGCAAGGATTGGCAAATGATAACCCAGATGTGGATGCTATTTATCGACTGGTTTTGCCTTTGCCTATAAAATTTCAAGATGGCATTAAACTGGCATTAGGAGAAGAAACTTGGTGTCCTTTTAACAGTCAAAATACGGTATGGTTTCCGGCGGCATATCCCCTACTTTATTTGCCGGCTTATTGTTCGTTTAGGATGACGGATATTTGGCGCAGTTTTGTCGCCCAGAGAATTTGTTGGGAAAATGGTTGGCGGGTTTTATTTTACAGTCCGACTGTTTATCAAGAACGAAACGAACACAATTTGATGCGGGATTTTGAAGATGAGGTTTCGGGATATTTGAACAACGATAAAATAGCTAAATCTTTAGCCGAAACTAATCTAAAATCTGGCGAAGCTAACATTCTTGATAATTTAAGAAAGTGTTATGATGTCCTGATAGATTTAGGGGTTGTGAAACCAGAAGAAGCGGAGTTGCTAGAAGCTTGGATTAAAGATATTTATTTGATGTAAAAATAAAATAACTTAACGAAAAAATTGATGCAAGATAATCTCCAAAAAATTAGGTTTAAATTAGAGCGATCGCAGTCTTGGTTAGAACAAGTAAAGGCACAAATAGATCGCTTTTCAATTCCTAACCTTCCTCAGAAAACCAACAACCAAGAACTGCTAACCATCGGCAGACTAGAACAAATAGTTATTGAAGGGCAAATATTGCGGTTGCAAGGATGGGTAGCTGCATTTGAACCGGCAACTTTAGACGGATTTAAAGTTTCGATCGCTGGCAGAGAAATAACCCAGTTTGAATTAGAATTAAGCTTGCCCAGTCCAGATATAAACCAAGTTTACCCATATATAGAAGGAAGCGATCGAGCCCGCTTTTGCCTCAAACTAACTTGGGATTCAGAACTTAAGAATTTAGAGGATTCATTAGTAATTTTAACTCCTTTATTCCAAGGGCGATCGGGCCGCATTTTAGTTAACGCGATCCAACCTTCTCTGCCGCTGCCAAACCCAGAACATCTGAAGTGGGCAGGGGGCGGCGGTGAAAGAGGTGGCTTTCAAAAAGTATCCTTTGGATTTTTAGGTCATTTTATTCAAAAGGGAGGTCTGCTGCCCACGGATCGCGTTCTCGATGTGGGATGCGGTTTGGGACGAATGGCCTACGGCCTTACTTATTACTTGAAACCTCCAGGCGGCTACGAAGGCTTTGATATTATCGCCAAGCACCTTCAGTGGCCCCAACAAGTAATTACTCCTCGCTTTCCCCATTTTAATTTCCGCCTAGTCAACATTTATAATAAACGTTATAATCCTTCGGGAAATTTGAATGGGGCAGATTTTATTTTTCCCTACCAGGACGCAAGTTTTAACTTTGTTTTTCTAACCTCCATTTTCACTCATTTGCAAGGTAAAGAAGTCCGTCATTATTTAGATGAAATTAGCAGAGTTTTACGCCCCGGAGGTCGATGTCTGTTGACTTGTTTTTTGCTCGATCCAGAATCAGAAATGTTAATTGCAGAAGGCAAGAGCTCTCAAAATCTGATTTACGAACTTGAAGATTGTTGGACTAAGGATAAAGAAGTGCCAGAGAGGGCGATTGGATTTAAAGAACCTGTGATGCTGCGCTGGCATTCGGAACGTGGTTTGAGTGTTGTAGGGAAATATTATGGTTCGTGGTGCGGTAGAAGTCAATTTACCGACGGTCAAGATTTTTTAGTAGTGCAAAAATTGGCATCGTAGAGAGAATATCTGTTGACGAAACATCAGTTATAGGCTTAGGATTTTAATTAAGTCCAATGTAAAAAGAGAAAAATTCCATGCAATTAACAGATAAAAGTAAGCCAAAACGTCTAGGGCCCGATAGCCCCAACGGTCTCAAACAAGTCCAGGTAGGCTGCGGGCCTCAAAATTTGCTCCCCGACTGGTGGAATGTGGATATCCGTCCTTTTCCCGGTATCGACTGCGTGATGGATGTCACTAAGCCTTGGCCGTTTGATGGCTTGAGATATGTCTATGGGGAACATTTTTTGGAGCATTTGAGTCTGGAAGGGGCCGTGTCTTTCCTCAATAATGCTTGGAAAAGTCTCAAACCGGGGGGAGTCATTCGACTTTCTACTCCTTCCTTAGAGTGGGTACTTTCAACCCATTTCAACCTCTCAGAAACCAACCCCCAAACCAGAATTGATTCGACATTTTCTATGAACCGGGCATTTCACGGGTGGGGGCATCAGTTTCTTTATTCCAAAGATTTTCTCCAGTCCGTACTCGAACAATTGGGCTGGCAAAAGGTAAAATTTTGCGAGTACGGTAAAAGCGAACATCCGGCATTGAAAGGCATCGAACGTCATGGCGGTTATAGCGTGGCTAATGGATATCCTAATGTTTGGATTGTAGAAGCTAGTCGCGGCAATACTAGGAACGAGTCTCAGGTATCATCTTACAAAAAGTTGCTGGAAAAATCGTATATTAATTATGTGAAATCCGGTCACTAAGGGACTTCCAAAAATTAAAATCTCTAACTAATAAAATAGTATGGTTGGGTTGAGGTTCGCTACACTATTTTTTTGTAGTTTTTTGTAGGTCGTGCGGACCTTCGTGGAACCCGGCGAAGAGGTTTGGTTTCGTTTGACTCCACCCAACCTACAGGGTAATTATTTATTGGGTTCTCCCCACAGCAGTTTAAATTTGTTTTTTTAGTACAAAAATTAAGATGCAATCTTTAGAAAAGCAGGATGAGGTAGTACACTTACTGAAACAAGGTAATATCTTGAAAAGAGAAGGCAAATTAGAGGAAGCTGCAGCTGTTTATCGTCGCTGTATTGAAGCCAATCCTACTTCGGCTTGGTCTTATAATAATTTGGGAGAAGTTTTAGAGAAATTGGGGGATTTAGACGAGGCAGTTGCCGCTTATCGTAAGGCCATAAGTATTAGTCCAAATTCGGCTTGGTTTTATAATAACTTGGGAGAGGCTTTTTTTAAGCAAGGTAATTGGGATAAAGCTATAAAATCTTACCGATTGGCTATTAATATTAATCCAGATATTTCTAGTTTTTACAAAAATTTAGGCAATGCTTTTTACCAAAAAGGAATGCTGGAAAAAGCTGGGAGGAATTATAAAAAAGTCATAGAATTAAACCAAAATACCTGGGAGATTTCGGAGAAAATAGGGGACTTATTGGCTCTAAAACATCGGTGGGATGAAGCTATGGGTTATTACGATATGGCAGCTAGCCTGAATCCAGAATTTTCTCTTGAAGAACGGTTTATACGCTTGGGTAAAATTAAACGAAAAGAGGGTAATTTGTCCCAAGAAGTAAGATTTTATCGTCAAGCGATCGAGTTAAATAAAACTTGTAGAGAAAAGTTGCCTATTTTCATCGCAAATAAAGAAGAACTGGGCAAGATAGCTTTCAAATCAAACGAGGGAATAGTTTATTCAGAAATTCATCCAGAAATAACGTTTTCGTTGCCACCACCGAAAACAATTTATCCCACCATTCATCCGCATTTTTCAGAACTAGAAAAGAAGTCAGGAAGTTCGTCTGTGGTTGTCATTCCTGGGGGTAGGGCCTGGATAAATGATTCTACGGCCATAGCGATCGCTTCTTCAGAAGATGAAATCTTAATTAAAGATGTTTTCCGAGGCAGAGATATTACTACTTTGCCTCTTAAAAATTTACCGCAAGTTTTAGAATTAGACGAACCTACAGCTTTTTTATCGGTACGCTGGGGGCATAATTATTACCATTGGATGCTAGATTTAGTGCCAAAAATAGGTTTGCTAAAAGAAAGCGGTTTAGATTTGAAATCTATCGGTAAGTTTGTAGTTAGTTCTCAAAGCGAACGACCTTTTCAAAAAGAAACTTTAGAAACTTTAGGTATTCCTTCCGAGCGAATTATCGAAAGCACTAAATATCATTATATTAAAGCTAAAAGCCTAATAGTTCCTTCATTGTTTCCTAAAATTGGTACGCTAACAACTATATCTAAATGGGCTTGCCAATATATCAAAAAAGAATTTTTAAAGCTAACATTTGGGCAAAAATTAGATGCTTCGGAGCGAATATATATTAGCAGAGAAGATACTAAAGTTCGCCGAGTTATTAACGAATCAGAAGTGGTGGAGTTTTTAAGTAAATTTGGTATTAGAAAGGTTACTTTAACATCCCTTTCAGTAGCAGAGCAAGCTTTATTGCTAGCAGGTGCTAAAGTAGTAGTTGCGCCTCATGGAGCCGGTTTAACTAATTTGTTGTTCTGCAATCCAGGAACTAAAGTTATCGAATTAATGTCACCGGATGCAGTACGTCCTTTTTACCATCAATTGAGCCATCATTGTAGTTTGGAGTATTCCTATTTGTTTGGAGAATCTGTTGATGCAGTCACGCAAGATTTAAAAATAAATATAGATTTGCTATCAGATTTGCTGAAAATGGCAGGTATATATTAGACTTCTTGCAGAAGTCGGGAACGGGGAACGGGGAACGGACAACAGAGGGATAGATTTTGAAGAAAAGTCGTCCCAAAAAGATTTAATTTTTACTTTTGCAAGAGGTCTATTAAGGGAAAAAGTTAATTAAAAAAGTTAGGAAAAAGCTAATGACTAAAAATAAATATCAAGAAGCCAAAAAACTCAAAAAAGAGGGTAAACTGACAGAAGCAATAAAAGCTTATCAAAAAGTAATAGAACTCAACCCGAGTTTTTATTCCTACCATCACGAGTTGGGGGAAGTTTTAGCAGAAAAAGGGGACTGGGAAGGGGCGATCGCTTCCTACCAAAAAGCCATAGAACTTAACCCAAAATCTGCTTGGTCTCACCATAATTTGGGAGAATCTTTCGCCAAAACAGGGAAACCTGGTAAAGCGATCGCTTCCTACCGTCACGCTATAGAACTCAACCCCAAATATGCCGGATTTTATCACAGTTTAGGGGAAGCATTCCACCAACAAGGAAAAGTCAATAAAGCAGTTAATTGGTACTCAAAAGCTGTTGAGATTAACCCTAATTTGAGTAGCGCTTGTCTGAAATTAGCCGAAATTTTCATCAAGCAAGGAAAATTAGAGGAAGCTGCTACTAATTTAGAAAAAGCGATCGAATTGAACCCGGATAATTCTGAATTGCACAAAAAATTGGGGGATATTCGCCACCAGCAAGGGAAATTAAAACTCGCTTTAGCTTCGTACCAAAAAGCGATGGATATTAACCCCGTAACGCCAGACGAATCTCAATTAGCTCGAACTCAAGAAGAGTTAGAAAAAACTAAATCTATCCTAGCTCAAACTCAAACAGAACTAGAACAAAGCAAGTTTAAACCCAAGGAAGAAACTGCGGGAGAAATAGAACAAATTCGGTCTCAACTAACAGAAACAGAGACATTGTTAAATCAATCTCTCGAACAAATAGCTCAAACTGATGCAACGTTAAACGAATCTCTGGAGAAACACCGCCAAAGCGAAGAAGTTTTAAATCGGTATAAAACTGAATTAGAACAAACTCGCAAAGAACGGGATATTTACCAAGGCGAATTAACTCAAACTCAACAACTTTTAGATCGGTCTTTAACTCAACTGGAGGAAACAGAAAAAGTTTTAGCTATAGCTTTAGAAAAACTGGAAAAAGGAACTCAATTACAACCGAGTGAAACTGAAACAAAACTAGCAGAAACTCAGGCAGCATTAGATCGTTCTTTAAAACTGCAAGCTGAAACCGAACGAGCTTTAGATACCTCCTTAGAACAACTTCGTCAGTACGAACAATTACTAGATGGATTAAATGGGACGAAGGTTATACCAGAAAAATTACCAGCTTTAACCTTCTACAGTCGTAACAACCCCAGTCCCCGCTATCGGGAACTTTTGTCGATGTACCAGGGCATGCACGCCGAAAACGATAAGATTTTCTTCGGTCAAAGTCTGCTGCCCCACGCCCAAAAAATTAAAGAGTTGGTAGAAAAACATCAAGCTAAGTCATTATTAGATTACGGTGCCGGGAAAGGCTCTGCTTACCGATCGCCTTTTACATCCCCTAGTGGAGGACAAGTTTTTCCTAACGTCCAAACTTTTTGGGGCATCAATAGCGTTGCCTGTTACGAACCCGCTTATGTGGAGTTTAATACCTTGCCTACAGGAAAATTCGATGCCGTAGTTTGTACCGACGTTCTCGAACATTGCCCAGAAGAAGATATGCCTTGGATCGTTGAAGAAATCTTTTCTTTTGCTTCCAAATTTGTGTATGCTAATGTAGCTTGCAGGCCGGCTAAAAAGACTTTGCCCAATGGAGAAAACGCTCATGCTACGATTAAATCGGTGGAGTGGTGGCGATCGCTTCTTAAAGAGATTAACAAACGCCATCCCCATGTCAGCTATTATTTCTGGTTTGAAGTGGTACGACCGAAGAACCCTAAGAAACTCGATTTGGTATTAGTAGAAAGCGAAGCTGCCGTACTTTCTAGGTAAGCTTATGGGGCGGCTATAGGGATACCGCCCCTACAGTTTTTCAACATAATCGAAATCGCTGAAGCGATTACTACGAACGCTAAATCGCTAAAGCGATTACTACGAACTATATTAGGAAAAGAAAAATGTCATTTACGCCGTTAATGGGATTAATGGTTGCCAGACTTACGGACAGTCTGCCGCCTAATTCAACTGTTATCGAACTGGGCAACCAAACCTTGAAAATGACCGATGAAATTCTCGATAAAGTAATATCTGAACCGCCAAAAAATGCCAATATTTCTGCCTTGCAAAAAATCCGCGCTTTGAAGATAAAACAGCGGGGAGATAAGACTGCAGATTATTATAAAGCCTTGGGATTTTCAGAATACGCTGCCATTGATGTTAACGACAAATATGGCAGTTTAATGATGGATTTGAACCTAGATCTAAAACAAGATTACGGCTTTACCAAACAATACGACCTGGTAACTAATAACGGTACGGGAGAGCATTTATTTAACCAATATGCCGTATTTAAAAACTGCCACGATTTAGCTAAAGTTAACGGCATAATCTTGTTTATCCTTCCCTTTGCTGGTTGGGTTAACCACGGCTTTTTTAATTTTCATCCCGTTTTATTTAGAGATTTGGCAGGGGCTAATAATTACAAAATTGAATATGCTGCTTTAGGAAATCGCTGGGGTCACACTCAAACTCTAACTAAGAATCATGTGTGGTGGAAAAATTCCGAACCGATGAAATTAGAGGTTAGTAAAATCCTGGAATTAGCTAAAAATCCCGGTTCGGATCCTTTTGTAATTGCTGCCATGCGCAAACAGCAAGAAAGCGAATTTAAAATGCCCATACAAGGCATTTATGTGGGAGATGTTACTAGCGGTGAAATTAATCAAAGGTATAGTTCTGAAGTTAAAAAAGCCAACTTGCAAGCAGAGGAAAAATTAACTACAACCTCGAACAATTCCACGTTTTTTGCGGCAAATTCCACGATAAATTACAGCTTGCTGCAACGGGCAACTAAAGCAGATATAATGCTAGAGCCTTACCCTTACATGGTAATAGAAAATGCTCTTCCAGAAGATTTATATCAGACTTTAGCCAAAGAATATCCCAGTTACGATACTATTGTCAGAGGTCGCCCTCTCAAAAATTTGCTTCAGTACGAGGCGAGGGAGATTTTTGGTAAGGCAGAAAATACCATTTCTCCTCTGTGGTTAGAATTTTTCAAGTATCATACTTCCCAGAATTTCTTTAAAGAGGTTATGCATTTATTTGGGGATGTTATCCGACAAGAATACCCCGATTTGGAATCCCGCATCGGTGGAAAATTAGAAGGGATGACGACTGGGGTGAGATATCGAGATAAAGCAGATATCGGACTCGATTCTATCTTTGGAATTAACCCCCAACCGACACCAGATTATATTCGCGGGCATCACGTTGACGAACCGACAGAATTGTATGCGATGCTGCTATATATGCGCCCCGAACATGATAACAGCGATGGCGGTAGTTTGGAGATTTATCGCTTTAAAGGCGATCGCCCGGTGTTAAGAGGAGTTAGCGTTTCTCCCCAGGATGTCGAACTCGTAAGAACTGTAAAATATCAACCAAATACTCTGTTTTTCTTCATTAATACCACTCGTTCGGTACACGCAGTGACGGGACATCCGATGACTAATAATACTTTCCGGCGCTATGTAAATGTTTGCGGTGAATTGTCGATTCCTTTATGGGATAAAAAGAATCCTAACGCTAATAGTAACGGTCGCGCTAAATCGGTTAGTTTGTCTGAGGGAATAGATACCCAACCGATGCAGCAGAGAATTGAGCGATCGGAAAGTCATATCCAGCAAACTCAAAAAGAATTAGAAAAATTTCAAATTAAATTGCAGGAAATTAAACAAAAGTTGGGTAATAGGTAATGGGGAATCGCTAAAGCGATTACTACGAACTATCGCGCTCCGCGATTGCTACGAACGCAATTTAATTAATACTTGAAGGCTTTGACTAATCTCAAATCGATAGTAATTATACCGGCCCGCCTGGCATCCTCCCGCCTGCCTCGCAAAATCTTGGCCGATATCGGCGGACATCCGATGTTGTGGCACGTCTATCAAAGATGCCTCCAAGCAACTAAACCGGCAGAAATTCAGATCGCCACTGACTCGGAAGAAATTGCCGAGGCCGTCCGCAGTTGGGGCGGTAAGGTCTGGATGACTTCTCCAGATTGCGTTTCGGGTACCGAACGCATCGCCTCGATTATCGATCGCCTCGATGCAGATTTTATCGTCAACGTCCAGGGCGACCAACCTCTCCTGGAACCTTCGATAATCGACCAAACTATCGAAACTTTCGAGAATACCAACCCCCTACCGGATATCGTCACCCCCGCCTGCCCCCTTTCCGAACAGGGCGTTTTTGACCCTAACGTGGTGAAAATGGTCAAAAACCATGAGGGTTATGCGATGTACTTCTCCCGCAGTCCTATTCCTTACGTTCGGGATGAGGATAAGGAAAAATGGTTTGCTTTTGGCAACAGGCAGGATGCCTGTTCTACGCTTTTCTGGGGCCACGTCGGGATTTATGGCTACAAGCGGGAAATACTCGAAAATTATCATTTACTTCCAGCTAGCGCCTTGGAGTCGGCAGAAAAGTTGGAACAGTTGCGCTTTTTGGAAGCAGGAAAGTCGATTATGACTTTTGTGGTGAATCGCGATAGTATCTCGGTGGATGCCCAGTGGCAGTTGGACTTGGTTCGGGAGTTGGTGGGGCAACAATAGCGATCGCTTCTGAGTCAGAAAAAGAAACCCGGTTTTTTGCCAACCGGGTTTCTGAAGACCCAAGAAACCCGGTTTTTTGCCAACCGGGTTTCTGAAGACCCAAGAAACCCGGTTTT
>CAZUCT010000004.1:36018-48288 GCA_964619285.1 uncultured bacterium
TTGCCACAAGAAACCCGGTTTTTTGCCAACCGGGTTTCTAGACATAGCAATTAGCAATTAGCAATAAAATATGATTTCCACTTTAGTTAAAAATTCAATAATAGAAGCCGCCACCGCTGCCATCGAGAAGGAAGCGCGGGCGGTGGCCGCTCAAGCAGATTGTTTGGACGACAATTTCCTCGAACTAGCGCAATATTTAGTCGAAAATAAGTACAAAACTATTGTTGCTGGAGTCGGGAAATCGGGATTGGTGGGGCGACAGTTAGCCAGCAAATTAGCTTGTATTGGCGTTAAAGCAGTTTATATCGACCCCAACGATGCCCTCCACGGAGAATTGGGTTTCGTCGAAGCGGGGGATTTGGTGATTTGTTTGAGCAAAAGCGGCACTACTGGGGAGTTGGTGTTTTTGGCAAAGGTGGCTCGACTGCGAGGGGCCAAAATAGCCAGCATGGTTTGTCGCGCCCCTTCCCCTTTGTCCAAACTTGCCGATTGGACGGTGTTGCTTAACGTGACTGAGGAGGCGACAGCGATAGAAATTCCCACATCCAGCGCGATCGCTACCACTGCAGTTTGCGATGCTTTGGTTATAGCTGTAGCGGATGCCCGAGGATTTACCGCCGCCGACTTTTCCCAAAATCATCCGGCGGGCAATTTGGGAGTATTGTTAGGTTCTCAAGTTAACGATTTGATGCACGAGGCCCCAGAGGAAGCGCCGGTGGTATCTCCAGACGATTTATTGAGGGAGGTCATTATCGAGATGACTCGTCACCCTTTGGGTGCCGCTTTAGTTGCGGACGGCAATAATCGCCTGTTAGGAATTATCACCGATGGAGATATCAGGCGTTTGGTGCAAGAAGATCCAGAACATTTTCTCCGTACCACTGTCGGCAGTTGCATGACTCAAACTCCTCTATTTTGTCTGTCTGGCACTTCGGCAATGGATGTTTTGAAAATGATGGAAGAGAATAAGAAAAAACCGGTTTACGTTCTCCCAGTGGTGGATGCCGATAGTAAGGTTTTAGGTTTGGTGAGAATGCACGATTTAACTCAGTTCCAGTTAAAAGAAGTTAAGTAGGGCTTGCTGAAAAAGTCAGAGTGTGGTCCGGGTGGGGAGTTGGTCCGTGTGGGGAGTTGGTCCGTGTGGTCCGTGTGGGGAGTTGGTCCGTGTGGTCCGGGTGGGGAGTTGGTCCGTGTGGGGAGTGTGGGATTGCCAAAAAGTTGATTTAACCCGTCAGTTTTACTGTACGAAAATTTCCCCCCACCCCGACCACACCTCCCACCCGGACCACCCCCCAGAGTTTTTTCGATTTATTCAGCAGACCCTAAGTAGAACAGGCTAGTTTGTAGTAATCGCTTCAGCGATTTTCTTAGTTCGTAGTAATCGCTTTAGCGATTTTCTTAGTTGCAAGGTGCGCATTGCGCACCCTACTAGCCTACTACCTTTAAAAAACGAGAGTTAGATTAGAGGATAAAAAGATGGAAAATTTACAACTAAACTCAGAACGACAAATTAATTCGCTTACAGTTGCCGAATTGGAAAGTTTAATTGTCAAAATAGTTCGAGGAGTTATCAAACAAGAAATAGCTAATCTCAGAGGAGAATCTTTACCTCGTAAATCAGCAAAAACTCCTCCCCAAGAATTTTTAGATACCTTTGGTAGCTGGGAAGACAGTCGCACTGCCGAGGAGATTATTGAGGATATCTATGCCAGTCGTACTTTTTCCGATCGCCAAGAAAGTTTATGAACTATTTACTTGACACGGATACTTGCATTTACTGGATAAAAGGTCGCCAACCAGTCAGGGATAAGTTGTCGGAAGCAGGATGGGAAGAGGTTGGTATTTGTGCGATTACAGCGGCTGAATTGTATTATGGTGCGTACAACTCCGAGCGAGTAAAAGAAAACCTGAATCGCATAGATATATTTATGGCAAACTTATCTGTTTTACCTTTAAGCGATCGCGCTCTGAGACGTTTTGGGGAATTAAAGGCGGAACTTCGTAGGAGAGGACGATCGCTGGCGGATTTAGATTTATTAATTGCTAGTGTTGCTCTTGTAGGAGGCTACATTTTAGTCACGAATAACACTCGTCATTACGATCGCATTGACGGGCTCCCCCTAGAAAATTGGACGATATTATAATAGTTTTCTAGTTTGTAGTAATCGCTTCAGCGATTTTCTTAGTTTGTAGTAATCGCTTCAGCGATTTTCTTAGTTTGTAGTAATCGCTTCAGCGATTTTCTTAGTTGCAAGGTGCGCGTTGCGCACCCTACTTAAAATGGAGGAAAAAAAATGATTAACGTTTATATTGGTTACGATCGCCGCGAAGCTGTAGCATTTAGCGTATTAGCTCACAGCATTCATAATAAAGCTTCCCAACCGGTGGCGATCGCTCCTTTAATGCTCTCTCAACTCAAGGGCATTTTTAACCGAGAGCCCAACCCTTTACAATCAACAGATTTCTCTTTTTCTCGGTTTTTAACTCCTTATTTATCCAACTATCAAGGCTGGTCTATTTTTATGGATTGCGATATGGTGATGTTGGACGATATTGCTAAATTGTGGGAATTAAGGAGCGATCGCTATGCCGTAATGGTAGTACAACACGATTACGAAGTCAAAGATAAGGTTAAATTTTTAGGGCAACCGCAAACGCCTTATCCTAAGAAAAATTGGTCTAGCGTCATCTTGTTTAATAACGAAAAATGCAAGGCGTTAACTCCCGAATATGTTAATACAGCATCGGGGTTAGAATTGCATCAATTTAAGTGGTTGGAAAGCGAAGATTTAATCGGAGAAATTCCGCCAATTTGGAATCATTTGGTAGGAGAATACGAACCAAACCCCAATGCTGCTTTAGTTCATTACACTCTTGGCGGTCCTTATTTTGACGAGTATCGAGATTGCGAGTTTGGCGACGAGTGGAGGGCCCAATTGAAAGATATGTTAAATTGCGAACAGAGAGGGTAAATGAAGAAAAGTAGGTTGGGCGCGCGCGAACCGGAGCCCGACATTTTCGTGTTCGTTCCACGAAGGTCCGCACAACCTACATAAGGTATTTTTCATTTTGGCTTATGTTGGGTTTCACGAAGGTCCGCACAACCTACAAGAAAATGGCTAGAAAATGCCTAACTCCCCCGCGTGAAACCGGGAATATTAGACAATACCTTCGCCAAAATAAAAATACCTGCAAGAAAATGGCTAAGGGACTTGCCATTTAATAAAATACCGATGTGTCGGGCTCCGGTTCGCGCGCGCCCAACCTACCATTGGTACTCTATTTTTTGGCAAGTCCCTAACTCCCCCGCCAGAAACCGGGTTTTTTCAAAAAACCCGGTTTCTTAAATCTCGATGCTGGCAAAGGTATTGTTAGAAAAACCCGGTTTCTTAAATCTCTCTGCTACGAACCCTATTTTTTCAACCTTTTTACTATTTTAAAAACCTTATTATAAATAGCTTCCCAATTGCAATGGTAGCTGTTATTCATCCCCAAATTTCCTACATCCACAACATCATCTTGAGAAATAAAATCTAGTTTTACTGCCTTTTCCCTAGAGGACAATAAACTGATATATTCGCCTTTTCCACTCACAGCAAGAGTGTTTCCATGAACTACTCCCGGCTTATTGGCAATCCAGGTAACGTAAACCAACCCGCTACTATAAGGGCCGATGAAGACATCAATATTATAAGCCCAAACAACGCTTTCATAAGTCATGCAACCGATGGTATTGTAAGTAGGAATATTCGGTTTTAAAAGAGCTAAAATTTGTTCGACAACTTTGTTGTCTCGGGCGATCGCCTCTTCCGCTTCCTTATCTTCTACCACTTTATCTCCTATTTTAATCCGAGACCATCCATCAAAGACAACTCCTAAATTGGGAAAATCTTCGTAAAGGCGATTGACAATATTAGCTATTCCTTCGATTTGAGATACCCAAAATCGACGATGGACGCGAAGGTTAAACCAAAGAAGGGGGAATTGTTTTTTAGCTATTTCTACCTCTTGCAAAACTGCAGGAGAAGACCTTCTCCTGGAGCTCTCATATATTTTTCTTGCCAATCCTTCTCGTACAATTATATCGAATACCGGAAGAACGCAATAATTATTTGCTAATATCGTTTCCCAAATCTTATCTAAAGGAACGCGTTTGATTTTTTCGGCTGGAATTTCTGGATAGACGCTCTCGATATTGAAAAAGTCTTTAGGTCCGATTAAAAACCCCTCTACTTTGTCTAAAATTCCCGCTTCATATAAACTATGAACGCCGGTATATTCGTTCCATAAATTATGTCCGATTACATACAAACCAAAAATAATAGCTACTCCTTTGGGTTGTTGGTTTGATAGATAAGATTTAACTAAACCCCAATCGCTAACAACATGACCCTTAAACCAATTAATCAGTTTTTGAATTTCTTTGGCATGACCCGACCAATCATATCTTTCTAATTTCACTACCAACTCCAGACGAGGAAAATAAGCGCAAGCTCGAACAAATCTCATGCCACCATCTCCGAAGATATAAAAGACTTCCCCATCCCCTCCTACAAAACGGTAGGCATATATCATCACTTCAGTGTTGAAACACAAAGAGCGATCGCTGCGAACGATTTTATCGGTTCTCGGACAAGCTGAATAAAGATAGCCAGTGGAGACGGCGATGCCAGTTTTTGTTAAATTAAGTTTTTCTTCAACTTCAAAATTCTTATAGACATCTTTTGGGTGAACTGTTTGTTTTAATAACTCCAACTTTCCTGGAGACAAATTAACATTTTCTAAAAATACCCTGTCTTCATCGGTTAAGGAATCTAAATGAATGACCTTGTACTCGCTGTTAACCATGAAATGTCCCGTGACAGCTTCCCGATTAAATTTGGTGGGACAATTAGGGTTAAAATCTTTTACTGAGTCGACCGAGTTAAATTTATTCCAGATGCGATCGTAGAATTTTTCGTTGGCAGAAGGATCGAGTTGAACTAAAGCGGATGCTAGTTGTTTGTGTAACTCCCGCAGGTATTGGTAAGAGTCTGCTTTACAAAGCTGTACGGCTTGGCGGTATGTTGTAACTGCTTCCGACCAATTGCCCAAATTAGCTAGAGCATTTCCCAATCCCGCATATGAATAACCATAGTTGGGTTTAATTTTTATGCTTTGACGGTATGCTGCTACAGCTTCCGACCATTTTCCTAAATTCCCCAGGGCGTTTCCCAGTCGATAATAGGATTTATGATTCTTTGGTTGTAATTCTAAGGCTTTATTCCAGGCTATAACTGCTTCCGACCAATTACCTAATTCTGTTTCTGCCATCGCCAAACTCTGGTAAACTTTATGATTTTTAAGTCCTACTTCTATACCCCGGCGATAAATTTCTGCTGCTTCCGACCATCGACCGAGTTCGCTAAAAATTCTTCCCAAACGACCGTATAAACTGCGGTTTTGCGGCTGCAATTCTAGTGCTTTTTGAAAGGCAGATATAGCTTCTGGTGGCTTGCTTAATTTAACCAGAACGTCTCCCAATTCATCCCAAGATAAATAATCATTTTTTTCTAACTCTAAAGCTTTTTTGAAAATGGTTGCGGCTTCGGCAAAACGATTTTGTTTGCTCAAATTTTCTGCTAATTTTCTATAAAATTCGCTTCTACCAGGGTCAACTTTAATTGCTTTGTTATAACAAGCGATCGCTTCCTCAACTTCACCATTTTTTTCTAAAGCTTCTCCTAGCTCCTGGTAAATTCGCGGCGTTTTTGAGTTAATTTCCAGAGCTTTTTTGTAATAAGTTATAACGTGATGCCACTTTCCTTTTTTAGCAAAAATTATCGCCAAACTTTCGTAAAATTGATAAGAATTAGGCTGAAGTTCTATAGCCCTATTTAAAGCATCTGCTGCTTTATTTAACAATCCTCGTTCGATAAACGCCACTCCCAATTGATAGTAAGACCATGCCGAATTTGAGTTCAGTTTTATGGCTTGTTGATAAGAGGCGATCGCTCCCTCCAAATCCCCCATTTTTACCAAAACATCGCCCAAATTATGATGATACCAACAAAAATTAGGATTTAATTCAATACCGCGACGATAATCGGCTGCGGCTTCGTTAAGCTTGCCTTCCCTTTGAAGTTTATTCGCTTTTTCTAAAATCTTGCCAGTTTTTAAACTCATTTTTTTTGGGGAGTAATAATAGGTATGGCTTTAGGGATTACTACCATCCCTAAATCGCTGAAGCGATTACTACGAACTTTAATCGCTGAAGCGATTACTACGAACTTTAATCGCTGAAGCGATTGCTACGAACTTTAATCGCTGAAGCGATTACTACGAACTTAAATCGCTGAAGCGATTACTACGAACTTAAATCGCTGAAGCGATTACTACGAACTAGATGGAAATTTGTAGTTTTTGCTTGATTTTTTGAAGCTGAGAATTAGAGTTGTTCAACTTTTCTTGTATTGAAATCAATCCAAAAGACTCGGGCTTTTTAAATCGCACTACTCCTACTGGGGCGCGATTGCCATCGGCAAGCAGGGCTTCTAAAATTAATTCTCCTTCTGCTGGCAACCCCATTACTGATGCCGCAGTAGAAAAACCGCATTTATTAGCATGAGCTATGCCTGGATAACGCTTGCCTACATCTAAGCGAGGATTGCTAACAGTAGTTTTCTGGATAACTTTACCGCCACTAACTAACTCTAAAGCTACCACTGCTGAATTTTTCCCTAAAACCCAACCAGAAACTTTAATTTCTCCACCATTTTGATGCCCCTTACTGGGACTATCTATGGCATAACCTAATAGCGCTTGGGGAAGTTGTTCGGTTTTGATAACATCCACAACTTCGATGTTCCCTAAAGTTGTAGCTTGCACCTCTTGTTTCTTTTCCAGTTCTTTCTTTATTTCGGTCAATTGGGCTTTTGTCCGTTGCAATTCCTCTTGTTGTTCCTCTTGTTTGGCTACATATTTGCGAGAACTATAAAGGCTTTCAAGAAACTCGCGCAATTCTTTTTTACCTTTTTTATAGGGAACTCCCAATTTTTCTCTAGCAAGTTCTCGTTGGATGTCGGATTTTAGAGCTTCCTCTAAATTTTCCTTACTAAAAAAGCTTTTGATTTTCCGATATTCTTCGTTTTCTTCTGGGGTAAAATTTTGCTCCTGGCGCAACAAATGACCCGGTTGATTTCCGTGATAAATAAAAAATCTCAATCCCAAATAAGCCGAATAATAACTAGCGGCTGCTACTTTATTGGAGGTAGCATATTTTTTGCCCTTACAATATTTGAGAAAATGGTTTAAATAAAAAGGACCGCCGTAGTTATAATATTTCCAGAAAACGACGGGATTTTTTTCGATCTCGTTGTAATGTTCTAACACTAAAGGCGAGCAGGTAACAATAGCGAAACCGTGTTTTTGGAAGACTTGATGGAGTCCTTTGGAAATATCAAATGGATGCAAAGATACGGTTATCGGGTGAAAGTCTTCTGGCAAATCTTTTAACAATCGAGCGTATTCGTCGTACCATTCATCTACCGGACGGTTGGGGTTTAAATGAGAGGGAAAAGCAATGGTTCCTTCGCGGGCATCGCTATCTTGAAAATCTGCTAAATGCTCGTCTGCCAGATAAATAAAAGGAGCCCCAAAACTGTAAATATTTTCGGGACTAATTTTGTACAAGTTAATATTAAATTCTCTTACTTCTTCATTCCATACCCAATAATCAAATATAAACTCGTTAAAGTGTTCGTCATCCAGTTTGTAGAGGTTGTTCAAACCATGAGCTATGAGTATAGGTAGGGGTTTATTCAGAGGATAACCGCAGTAATCCTTGATAATTTTTGAATGACCGTAAAAAAGGTTAAGTTTTGATATTTCTTTGATTTTCATTGTTGCGATCGCTCCCGACAATTAACTGTAGGGTGCGCTCCTAGCACCCTACTACTTTCTTACTGCCTTTTTCTACATTAAGCAGAAGGCACTAAATAACCTTCCCTACACAAAGGCAAATGTAATTTACTTCGTTGGATAATTCTCGCACCTTTTAGAAATGCCCGTTCTACATCGGCAGACCATAACACGTCGTCAACTGCAATAATACCTTCACAGTGGGCAACAGTTTCTATATCTTTTAGACAAGCATCGTAAGTATGCAAACCATCTACATAAGCAAAACAAAGTTGCCTGCTTTTCACTTGAGCGATCGCTTTTTCATCCAAAGAAGATAAGCGGATAATATCCACAACATCCTTGTAAGGTTCGATATTTTTTAAAAATGTCTCGTACTCGCCACCTTTACAATTTTGAGTTCCTAACTCCCACGGATCCAGAGCGATAATTCGACGATTATATTTTTTAGCAACTTCCGCTAACTTTCTGGTTGTTTCTCCCAAAAAACAGCCAATTTCTAGCAAATCTCCACCCCAACCTTTAATACAATATTCCGCTACGCTAGCTAGTCTTTCTCTCTGATGAAGGGAACCTCTAACATGAGCTGGAACGTTAAGGGTTTCTACTTGAACTGTAGGTAATAAAACATTGACCAAGGTATTAGTTACATGAGCAGAATAGACAGCTTTTGTTTTTTGTAGTTCCTGCTGACTTTGTTGCAGTTGAGTCTGAGTTTGTTGGAGGTGATTTCTAGCTCCTTGCAATTTTCTTTGGCACTTTTCTAAGGCAGCTTTATTTTCTTCTAATTCCTTGTTTGAAGCTGCTGGCACTCCTGAAGATTCCCCTTTCTCTTTCAGTTGGTGCAACTCAAAATTTGACTGTTCCAGTTCCCCCATTATTTGGTCTAACTGGGAATAAGTCCGCTCTAATTCTTCTTTATTCTCCTGCAACTGGGATTTAGTTTTCCCTAATTCTGCTTGGGAGGTTTGCAATTGAGACTTGGTTTTTTCTAACTCTTCTTTTACAGAAGTATCTATTTCTGGTTTTTGAACTTCTGGCTTTTCTTTGAGCTGGTGCAGTTCAAAATGGGTTTGTTCTAATTCTCCCAATACCTCGTCTAGCTGAGATTGGGTTTTTTCTAATTCCTCCCTGATATCGTGCAGTTCTGATTTATTTTTATCTCGTTCTCTTTCCGCATCCTGCAACTTAGTTTTAGTTTCTTTTAATTGCGCTTTTAATTGTTCTTGTTCTTCAGCGATCGCCACCATTTATTTCCTCCTTAATAATTGTTAATTGTTAATTGTTAATTGTTAATTGCTCTTCCATTTTTTTAAGGAAAGCACGCGATCGCTCCAAATCTCCCTTAATCTTCTCCAAATTCACAGACTCCTCTTCTTCTACTTCTGTTTCCGCCACTGTCTCTGCCACTGGCACTTCTTCCAACTCTACAACAGAACTCTCCAATTTATATCGCACCACTCCAATTTGCAGGCGAGTTTCATCCTTAAAAACTGCTTCCAAAACCAGATCGTCTTCTTCTGGCAACCCCATTAATTCCACTGTTGCTTCAAAACCGCTATTTTTGGCTTCTGGAACCGTAGAAAAACGCTGGCCAACATCGAGACGAGGAAGGTCTATCGGTATTTTCCGCAAAACCCTCTCCCCATTCAATACTTCCACCCCTACTACTGGGGACTTTTTCCCCACTATCCAACCCAAAACATCTATGGCAGCAACATCTTTTGTAGTACCTTTTTTCGGTTTGTCTATGGCATAAGCTAATAACAAATCCGAGTCTTGTTCCGCTGTTCTAACTACATCGAGAATTTCCAAATTTTCCATTATTGTTTATTTTCTATTTTTTGGGGTGTTTTTTTTACAAAATATTTTACTCAGTTTAGCCTATAATTTTCGCAATCTGCTAAAATGTAGCATGGTTGATTCAGCGAGTCAAGCACGCAAACACGAAAAAAGCTCGGGAGTTTGGTAGCCCCGCCTTTTAAAAGCGGGGCGGAAAAACGACGCGGCGACTTTAGTCGCCATGACTTGTTATTATTCAAAAGCAAGGGTAATGCCTGCATAAGGACACGATCCTAGTAAAGGAGAGATGCCCGCCCTTCTTGGACCGTAAAAAGATTGTTCAAACTCCCCGGAGGGCAAGTAATCGCAGGACGCCCTCGCGTATAGAAGCGTTCGTGGCATTCCCTAGAAAGCAAAAAAAACAAAGCCGACTGAAGCAAAAGCAACTATTCTTAGAGGGTCGGTGGCAGAAATGCCAATTGATGCGACCCTTTCAGGCGCGACCTGGAGAATCTGCGTGGTTTTAACCCGCAGAGTGTCAAAAATTGGAATATATTTACTTAATTAGAGATAAAGGGCTAGATCGAGTCAAAATTGATGCAATGTTGGATAATCATCCAATCTACATCAAGTTAGCAGTGGACATCGAACGAGAGATTATTACAGGTGGCGGAGAGCTTCACGCAGATTGTGAAGCAGTTTTATTGAAAAACGGAAGTCTGCAAAAAGATATTTGGGGTGCCGATTGGTATCCAACTACCCAAGAAGTAGGCTACGATTCCCTCATCAATATCCGTCCCAGTCAAAATAATCGTTCGATGGTAATTCAAGACCCTTTTATTCGAGAAAATATAGATCGCATCGTTCGATATTTTTTAGGAGAAGAATAAAATGGTATTAGTTTCAAAAGAACGCTATTTACAAGATAATTTATCTATTAGATTGGGAAATTTAGCATCAAACTTAGCTAGAATTAGCTCTCGATGTCAAGCCAGAAGCGATCGCCATTTAGTAGAAAGTTTGCTCAAAGAAAGTAAGTTTTTTATTGAGTGGACCGCCCCAGAACTTGAAGTCGAGATTGCAGCAGAATTAGTGGAATTACAAATACAGCTAGCCTGCTGGCAATACAGTTTAACTGACATTTGGAATGACGCCAAGCAGCTACAGATAGTTGCACAAAAAGCTCGTTTGCATTCGGATAGAATGCTAAATTTATCTGGCTTGTTATCTCTAAATTAGAGGTTTAAAACCATCATTTTCTGGGCAATGCATAAAAGCACTGCCCTCTCTTGTCTTTTAAACATTTAAGAGTTCTGTCCTGCCAACAATTTTTTCTGCGTCGCTTTCGTCATCAAAGTCGATTCCATCAATTGTTGCCAAGCTTCCGAACTTGTCAAAATTTCTGGGTTAAATTCTACACCTTTTTCCGCAGAAAAACTCGCAAAACTCTCCAGCCAATTTTCCACAGTTTGGGTCCGCGACTGGGGCGAATATTTCAGAGACCTTTGCAGGCAATCTTGCATTTCGCTCAAGTTACCTTTTTGATAAGCGTACCACCCATCCCACACCAGAAGTTTGTACTCCATTTCGTTTTTAGCCTCTGGGTTGTTAGTGGCGATCGCCTGTTGGTATCCCATCCTTTCTACTTTCTCCTGGGAATACAGAAGTTGAGATTTGACCTTTTCCAACTCTCGATAAATCTGCTGTTGCTGATTTTGGGACTGTTGCAGCAAAGCATCTTTACTCCGCAACTGATTTTGAGACTGCTGCCACAAACTCTCTTTTTCCTTTAACCTAGCTTCTTTTTCCTTTAACCTAGCTTGAGACTCTGTTAATAATTTTTCCGCCTTATCTAATTCTGCCTCTGTCTCGTGGAAGCGAGTTCGGAACTGTTTTAGCAAACTATCTGTTTCCTGCCACTGACTGTAAGACTGTTCCAACAACTCCTCTGTTTCTTTTAGCTGAGATTGAGACTCTCCCAATTCTGCTTTGGTTCGTTCCAGTTGAGCTTGAGACTCTCCCAATTCTGCTTGAATTTCCATCAGTTGAGATTGCGATCGCTTCAACTCCGTCTTAATCTGATGCAACTGAGACCTCGACACCTCCAACTGTTGCTGAGTTTGTTGCTGTTGGGACTGACTTTCTGCCAGAGACTCCTGAGTTTTACTCAGTTGATTCTGAGATTCTTGTAAAGCTGCCTCCGTTTTTTGGAAATTAGATTTTGTTCGTTCGAGTTCCCCTTGAGCTTGTTGTAGTTGAGATTTGGTTTGTTTCAGTTCTCCTTGAGTTTGTTGTAGTTGAGATTTAGCTTCTTCCAGTTCCTTTTTACCAGTCTCCCACTCAGCAACAGACTTTTGTAATTGAGCCTTAGTTTGTTCCAGTTCGCTGTTGTATTTACTTACCATTGTCTCTGTTGCCTGCAACTGAGATTGAGACTCTTGCAAAATGGCCTCCGTAGCTGCCAGTTTACCTTGGAAATCTTCTTTAGCTGCCAAAGTTGTTTTTAACTCATCCCCATATTTAACCAACACTGCCTCTGTTGCCTGCAACTGAGATTGAGACTCTTGCAAAATGGCCTCCGTAGCTGCC
>CAZUCT010000004.1:48388-55828 GCA_964619285.1 uncultured bacterium
AATTGCAATTGAAATTGTTCTTTTTCTTCTTGAGTTTCGTGTAGCTGGAACTGGAACTTGGTTAATTCCCCTTTACTTATTTGTAAATCGTATTTTGTTTTCCCCAAATCTCCTTGAGTTAGCAGGAGGCGATCGCCATACTCAGCCAAAACCTCCTCTGTAGCCTTAAGCTGAGATTGAGACTCTCGTAACAAAGCCTCTGTCGCTACTAACTGCCACTGGAATAATTCCTTTTCTTCTTGAGTTTCGTGTAGCTGCCACTGGGACTTAGTTAATTCCTCTTTACTTATTTGTAAATCGTATTTCGTTTGCCCCAAATCTCCTTGAGTCTCTTTTAATAAAGAATGAGATTTTTCCAAAGCTGCCTCTGTCTTTTCCAACTGAGACTTAGTTTCCTCTAAAACCTTTTCTGTTTCTTGCAGTCTGGATGCTGAGAGTTCCAACTCCTCCTGATTTTGGTGAACTTGAGATTGATATTGAGATAATTCTGCCCTAACTTGATAGAGCTCGGATTTTGTTTGGGTCAGTTCTTTTTGGCCTTCAGTCAGTTTAGTTAGCTTTGACTCTGCCTGGGTTAATTCAGTTTGGGTTTGACGCAGTTGGGATTTAGTTTCTTCTAATTCTGTTTTGAGGCGATCGCTCTCTTCCCTGGCCTCCTGGCACTCCCTCTCAAAGCGATCGAGTTTTGACTCTGACTGGCCCCACTTCTCCCTAGTCTCCTTTAACTCAGAATGAGACTTAGTTAAAACTGCCTCTGTAGCGTGGAGTTGTTCCTGGGACTCTTTTAAGACACTTTCCGTAGCATCCAATTGAACCACATAATTTTCCAGCTCCTCCCGAGTCTGACTCAAGTGAGACTTAGTTTGTTGAAGTTCCAGTTGGGAGGCTTGAAAATTAGTTTTATACTCCTCTAACTCCTCCTCCAAACTTTTATTTTTAGCTTCAGCATTACAAAGATTCATCCACTCTTGAAACGCCCAAACTCTATAAGAAGATGATTTAATCTTTTCTTGCCAAGAAAAATCGGGAGTTTCTCCAGGTATCCACCCCCTAGCTTCCAATTCTTGATACATTTCTATTGCTTCTGGAAAATAGCGGTCTATCGTCGTTGCTCTTTGACCGCCCTCCGAAGCTTTAGTATGTAATAAAGATGGGTCGTAAATGTTAGCTGGAGGATAATTAAAATTAGTTTTAAACTTTTGATTAATCGCTTCGATATAGGCTCCTCGATTGCTAACAATAGCCTCAAGGTTAGCCAAAAGACAGCGATCGCCATAATAATTATAGAAATTAATAATCTTTTGATTGTAATGCAGCCACAATTTTACCGCCAATTCAGGCTGACTTTGAAAAATAGGATCCTGGCGGCGATAGAGAGAGTCAACTACTTCCCAAGGAGAGCGATAAACTAACAGAAATTTAGCATTTGGTAACAGTTCCGCCCAGAATTGTAAAAATAAAGTCGTCCGAGGTTCCTTCCATCCCCAATGGGTACTTACGGAGTTTTTAGCGACAATTTCTTTCGCTTTTTCGACCAAACTTTCTTCTATCTCAATTTTCTCTTGGAGAGTCCAACCATCAGTATCTATTCCTTGCGATCGCAACCCCTCTTTATGAAACTCATAAAAATCGAGATTCTCAAAATAACCTTTAGGGTTAAACTCGGTACCTTTCATCAACTTTCTACCAATATGCAAACCCCCACTCTGAAGCAAGGAAGCAGTTAAAGAACTGCCAGAACGATGCATGCTGGTAATAATAAAAATAGATTTTTCTGTATTGGGTTTTAGCATGGGTTGAATTTATGGTATGGGGCGGGAGGGGATGTTTGGATAGCGATCGCCTTCTGACTAGGTTAGTACCAGTTGTAGTTGTAGGTTGGGTGGAGTGAAACGGAACCCAACTTTTCCGATACTGCAAGTTCCTTAGATGAGGTGGCGATCGGGATAGTTCCAATTTTATCAGTATCTTGTAGTTCTCTAAATCAATAATTCTCCCGATGGTTGGGTGAAGTGAAACGGAACCCAACAATAATATTGTGTTTTTGGAGATTCTAACTGTTGGAGCTCCCTTAGATGGTAAGGCCATCGAGATGGTTCCAATTTTATCAGTATCTTGTAGTTTTTTACAATACCAAAGGCAGGTGCTTTGAAAAGAAGATGTTGGGTTCCACTCCGTTTCACCCAACCTACAAGATGCTACAAGATGCTACGAACTAAAGCGATTACTACGAACTTCTACCACAACTCCCTTACATTTGTCAAGATTTTTAAGAAAGCTTCTCTCTCTGCCATGAGGCTATGTTGGGACGCCGTTAGCTTGGCCTTTGCCAATATTCCCTCAACCTCCCCTGGGGGCAGTTTTAAAGCATTTTGAACCGCATTAACAATACTATCTATATCGTAATTAGGACGGAAACAGTTATTACCTGGGAGACAAAAAGAGCGATTCCCTATACAGTCGGGGCAGATAACCAAACTCCCCAAAGCCATACCCTCTAATGCTGGCAAATAAAATCCTTCTCCTTCCTTTTTATTAGGCAGAAATATGGTTATTTTTGCCCGATTAACTAACTCTAAATAATCCTTTCTTAAAAGTCGGCTGGTAAGGAGATTTACTGGTTTGCCCAATACTTCTAATTGTTGTTTTAATTGTCGCCCTAATTCGGGTTCTTTTAAAGCAGCAATTAAAATCTCATCTTGTTTTTGAGAATAAGGCAAAGCTGGAGGCAATTTTTCTAAATCGATACCGCAAGGAATAGCAAATAAAGGTCCGTTAACTCGACCGGTTTTTTCCAAGTAACTTTTCACCTCTTCGCTAACACAAATGCGGATAGCTTTATGTTGGAGAAAAGGGTAGCGAGGATTGTCGGGAAAAGCGTGTCTGATATGTTGAATTAGGTTAATAATTGGTATGGGGGAATTATGCTTGTATTTCTCATCTAAAATTTCCCAATCAGTTCCCTCCATAAAAATGATATCTGGGTTGGATAAAGGTTGAAATAATCTCAATTTTTTGTTCGTATTTAACCAAGGGTTACTGGCATCCCAGACAGTTTTTTGGGAGAAGTAAATGTAGGGGATATATTCTGGGGAATTAATGATATGATTGAAGTAATGCCATACTTTTAAATGGCCGCCGGTCAAACCTAGAAAGTCGCGATAGAAAAGGATAGATTTGCGTTTTTTCGTCTGGGGTGGCGCTTGGGATGCAAATTTTGTCTGGGGTGGCGCTTGGGATGAAAAATATTTCATTTCATCCATCTCCGAGAGGATTTGTTGGAGGCGATCGCTCGATTTTTGTAAATTTAATCTCTGTTGTTTTAATTTATCAATCGACATTAGCAATTTACTCCTCATCAGCAAGTTGTAGAATACGATCGTACATAGATCGAGAAACCCAAAAACCAGACTCATCGACTAAAGCATCTAATAAAGGTTTGACCAATGAAATCATTCCTTGACTTTTTGCTTCGACCAAAATACCAAGAATTCCTACATATTTAAGCCCCAATCTTCCAGCAACCAATCTGCCCTGGAGTTCGTCAATTAGAACCCGATCGGCATTCAATTCCAATGCTAAAGCGATCGCCTCAGCCTCGCCCAGATCTAGTTCTCTTTCCAAGTCATCTATAACAGAGCGATCGCTAACTTCACAAACAGAAATCCAATCAAAAATTTGAACCTCATTTGCCCCTGCCACTAGAAATTCTGGGAGAGTCAATTCTCGATAAACTCCATTAGGAATAATGACACTACCATAAAGTTGTCGAATCAAATCCAGTTGACCGATTTTAGCTAGGTTATTAATAGGAGAAGTATTGCTAACAACAATCAAAGTCTGCCCATCTCCCGCAACGTCTTAATATCTTCCTCGAAATCTTTTACATCATAATGAACTGGGATTTCGCGACTTGCCAATAGATGCTGAAATGCCATCTGTTTCATACCAGCAAATCGACTGGCTTGAGCCAACGTTAGCTTTGTCTTTTGAAACAACATGACTGCTATTTCTTGCCTCATTTCTTGTTCTGTCATGCGGGTCGTCGCCAGCATTTTTTCGTCTATCGTAATACTCATGGCACTATTAATTGTTAATCGTTAATTAGTTACAAACTATCCCTTTTAAAATCTTTAAAATTATCTCAAGTTCGTTTTTTTGAACGTACTCCCGAGAAGATTCTATCCGGGAGCACGTCAGTTTTGCAGATTGTCAGATTCTATGGTAAAGTAAAATGGTCAAATAATAAGGAGATGGGGGAATGACACCTGAACAAGAAGTTGCCTTACAAGAACATTTAGATGCCATAGCTCAAATTCTGTATGAAGAAACAAAAGAAGAGGAGTTAGATAATTTAGAAAAAATCGAAGAAGTAGTAAGAGATAAAATTTTGTCTCATGTAAGTCCAGAAATTGGTTTTTTTTTATCAAAAAAGCAACGGGAACAGATAAAGGAAGAGCCAGAAAACTGAAAAGTTGCTTGGGCCGATTAACAATAACAGAAAAACAATCGGGAGCAAGTCAGTTTTGTAATTTTTCGGGTAAAAATTACAAATATGGGATGCTCCCTTTGTTAGTCTGCAATTCCGAAACCAAAAACGAATTTGGTAAAGATGCCAATACATCTAAATACCACCACCAGCGTTCGGAAGGTATTTGCTGAGATTGCCTTTTTTTGGCTAGGTTGGCAAACCGAGATATTTTTAAATAAAATTCCCTTGCTTTGGCGATTAACTGGCAATCTGCTACAGCTAATAATTGTTTTTCTTTTTCCGTTAAATTAGTTTCTAATTCTGCTAGGCGATCGCGATTTGCCAACATTTCTAAATGTTCTAAACCAGAACATTCTGGCATTTCCACGCTGACGCAATAATTCTGCAATAAATCGTTCATTTTTTGTCAATTGTCAATTGTCAATTGTTAATTGCTCCATTGAAGCATTTTCGGGTAAATGGCCTAAACGAATTCTTTTAGCAAGATGGGGGCTAGCTTTTCCAGGTTTCCATTTGATTTGCGATCGCACCAGAGCGATCGCTACCAGAATCTTTCTACGGCGTGCATCGTCCATAATAATACAAATAACTGCTATGCTACGATAATACACGGCAACTAGCCGCAACTCGCGCCCACTTTACCAATTTACTTATCACAATTACAAAAAAAATGCAAGCAACAGCACAAAAACCATCCAGTCTAAACTATCTCAATACTGCTAATAAAAACCTCCGCCAAGGAAATTTTTCCGAAGCAGTTGCCAACTATCAAAAGGCAATAGAACTCAATCCCAAATCCTCCGTAGCTCATCACAATTTGGGAGAAGCTTTAGCAAAAGCGGGCGACTTAGACTCAGCTACCGATGCTTACAAAAAAGCCATAGAACTAAATCCTAATTCTCCTTGGTCTTACTCTAATTTAGGAGAAATTCTCTATCAATTAGGCAACCTGGAAGAAGCAATTAATTGTTTTCAAAAAGCCATATATCTAAACCCAGAATTTCCCAGTTTTTATAACAATTTAGGATTGGCTTTAGTTAAACAAAACAAATTCGATGATGCCGTTGCAGCCTATCAAAAAGCTTTAGAAAACGACCCCAATAATGCCTCAGCTTATCATCATTTTGGCGTGGCATTATCCGCACAAAAAGAGTGGGATAAAGCTAGGGAAGCACATACTAAAGCTATTGAAATAAATCCCTACTTTTCGGAATATCATGTAGGCTTGGCAAAGGCTTTAGAAAATGTTAACAAACTAGAGCAAGCTATTAGCAGCTATCATCGGGCGATCGCTCTAAATCCCAACTCCGGCGAAGCTTATTATTATTTGGGAGTTAATCTGACTAAATCTCAAAAATGGGAAGAATCTATCGAGGCTTTAGAAAAGGCAATAAATCTCGATATTAACACCGCCGAAGTTCATCACCATCTAGCAGCATCTTTAGCCCAACTTCAACGGTGGGATGAAGCAATAGAAGCTTATCGCGACACTATAGAAATTAATCCAAATTCCGCAGCAGTTCGCCACCAATTAGCCTACGCTTTAGCCCAACTTAAAAAGTGGGAAGAAGCTATAGAAGAATATCGGGAAGTTTTGAAAATAAACCCGAAATCTGCAGTAGTTTACGACCAACTCGGACAAGCTTTTACCAAGTTGCAAAAATGGGATGATGCCATCGAAAACTATCAAAAAGCCACGGAATTAAAACCCGATAAAACCGAATATCACCTCCACTTGCAAGAGGTATTAGCCAAACGAAAAGAACTGAATCAAACCGTAGCCGGTTCCCATTTAAAATTAGCAGAAACTATGGAACAACAAGGGCTAATTGATGAAGCGGTGTCGGCCTATCGGCGGGTTTTAACTCTCAATCCCAATTCCCCCGATGTTTATCATAAATTGGGATATGCTTTGGGAAGAATCGAACGGTGGGATGAGGCTATTTCTGCTTATCGTCAAGCTTTAGAATTGCATCCCAATTCGGCAGCGGTTCGCTATCATTTAGGGGAAGCTTTGACTAATTTGGGATTGGAAGAAGAGGCGATCGCTTCTTACGAAAAAGCCGTCGAACTCAAACCAGATTATAAAACTGCCTATCAAGCATTAGAGAAGTTGCTAGCAAAAAAAAAGGGAACCTCGATGAAGTAATTCCCTATTATCGAAAGGCAATAAAGATAAATCCAACTAATCCTTGGATTTATCAATCTTTGGGGGAGTTACTGTCAGTTAAGGGGGAGTGGGATGAGGCGGCGGTTTGTTTCCAAAAAGCGATCGACCTCCAGGGAATTAATTCTCATCTCTGGTTTTATCGCAATTTGGGAGAAGCTTTGATGGCCCGTTCCAGTTCGTAAGCGTAAAAATACTGATACTACGTCAAACTACGCAGATGAGGTGGTGGCTGTTGGTAGCGATCGCCCCACTCGGCGACAGGAGCTCTGAGAAACCGGGCTTTTCGCAAAAGCCCGGTTTCTGGCGGGTGAGTTAGTATTGTTTCAAAAAACCGGGTTTCTCGACCGTTAAAATTAACAATTATTAGACATCAAATTCAGTAACCGCCATGTACGATGCCTTAGAAATAGCAAAATATTTGATTACCCTTGCCTCTCCCGAACGAGAAGACTTTATTACCAACCTCAAACTCCAAAAATTGCTTTACTACGCCCAAGGTTTTCATCTGGCAATGTTTGACAAACCCCTATTTCCCGAAAAAATAGAAGCTTGGCAATACGGTCCTGCAGTACCCGAAATTTACCGCCACTACAAACAATACAGTTTTGGATTTTTGCCGCAACCGGATGACTTTGAACCAGGAAAATACGATAAAGAAACTCAAGATTTGCTGAATGAAGTTTATGAAGTTTACGGACAATATACCGCCCCCGCCCTCATGCATTTTACGAAAGAAGTTCGAGAGTTTGAAAGCCACGTCACTTTAGTGCGTGGATGA
>CAZUCT010000005.1:0-12082 GCA_964619285.1 uncultured bacterium
AATTGCTAATTGCTAATTGCTAATTGCTAATTGCTAATTGCTAATTGCTAATTGCTAATTACCTACTCTTGCCTCTTGCCTCTTGCCTCTTGCCTCGTATTGCCTCTTGCCTCTTGCCTAAAAGCGACAATTTCTTGGTTTTCTTCAAAACTGAGATGCTCCCTATGCACCAATTCCCCCTGACTTATTCCCCATTCCCAAAAATCGTTGAATTGTAGGTTTTCAAATTGCATTGAGATGCACCAAAAATTATCTCGGCAGACAGACTGCAAAAAAGCATCAAATAGAGTAATACTAGAAAAATAAATGCACTAAGCGAAGGAGCCTGCCGTGCTGCTATCAAAAGGATTTGAAGTAGAAATGTACACTGGTACGCCCCAGGGAGAAAATGTGGGCCTATCAGACCGAATTGTGGCTGACCTCGAAGGTTTTACCCGAGAGCCAGATACTCGCAATGTCGAATATACGACTCCTCCACTGTCGAGTTACGACAAACTTTTGTGTGCCTTGGTCAGGCCCCGGCAAAAGTTGCGGGAATATTTAAAGAAATTGGGCGATTATACCCTAATTCCAGGCAGTACCATTACTCTGGCAGGGAGCGATCGCTTCGAACGCTCGGACCCCAATAACCCATATCATAGCTTTATCGAGCAGACTTATGGCAGCAGTGTAGTGACCGCCAGCATTCACATCAATATCGGCATTGCCAACCCGGAATTACTCATGCAAGCTATCCGCTTGATTAGGTTGGAGGCCCCCCTGTATCTGGCCCTAAGTGCCTCGTCTCCCTTTTTGGATGGGCGGGTGACAGGGGCACTCTCAACTCGTTGGACCTTATTTCCGAAAACCCCACCCTCTGTCCCTTTGTTTGAAAGTCATGGTCACTTTATTGAGTGGACTGAAGAACAGTTAGAGGCCGGGAGCATACAAAATGTCCGCCATCTCTGGTGTTCGGTGAGACCCAATGGCGATCGCCGCCCCTATAACCTCAATCGCTTAGAATTGAGAATCTGCGATTTTGTCGCTAGTCCCATCGCTCAACTGGCCTTAGTGGCTTTTCTCGAAGCTCGTTTGTGGCAGTTATTTGAAAATCCTAGCCTGGACCCTTTTGAAAGCAGTCTCTTGCCAGGAAGTACCTTAGTTGAAGATTTGCTCGCTATTGCAGATAGCAACGAAATGGCCGCAGCGCGAGATGGTTTGGAGGCCGAACTCAGACATTGGCAGGATGGTAGAGTTATTACTGCTAAAGATTGGATCGAAGAAATTTACGAACAAGTTTGGCCCGCCGCTCGCCAAAGAGGCTTTAGCTGTTTCCTTTCTCCACTGAAAAAAATTCTGCGCCAAGGTAATGAAGCCCAAAAATGGTTAAAACAATATAACGATGGAGTCGATGTCCGAAACATTATGTCCTCGGCCATAACAGAGCTGGCTCGACAAGAATTAGAACTCTCAGATAAATTGTGCCCCCCCTTGGTAGCCTGATTTGGCTCGAAATCTCGATAAAAAGCTGACCGTGCCCCAATTAGTCTTAGTTAGTCCCCAGATTCCCCCAAATACAGGAAACGTGGCCCGAACTTGCGCGGCCACGGAAACAGTCCTGCATTTAGTGGGGCCTTTAGGTTTTGAAATAAGCGATCGCTATTTGAAACGAGCAGGTTTGGACTATTGGCCTTACGTTAACTGGCACTACCACGATAGTTTTGAAGCATTTCAAACCTACCAACAACAACAAGGAGGACGGCTTATCGGTTTCAGCACCAAAGGACAATTTAGTTACTTTAAATTTCAGTTTCAAAGTGACGACTGGTTGTTGTTTGGTGCTGAAACAACAGGCCTGGCCTCGTCAGTTCTGGACCTTTGCACCGCAACCCTTTATATACCAATGACTCAACCCAAGGTTCGCAGCTTAAATCTATCCGTTAGCGCCGCTTTGGGTTTGTTTGAAGCTCGTCGCCAGTTGGGCTATTTGGATTGACCAACTTTGAGCCGATCGGTAAAAACCATTAGTCCATTAAAGTGTAGGATGGAGACGATCCATCCTGACTTTTTATGGGCATTGGAGAAAATTTATTTTTACCGTAGCTTGAATTCTTTACAGAGCAAGATTTCCAGTTATATAAGAATTTTCTATAGGTAAAACAATTGTCAAAACGGAAACTTTTGAGGTAAATAGATAGTTGTTATTTTAAATTAACTCCTGAAATAAGAATGGTTCGGTGCCTAACCCAAAAGGGAAGCCCTAACCAAAGTCCCTAATGGGACTACAGTTAAAAAACAAGTTATTAAGTTAAAGCTCCCTTTGGGGTAATCTGCTATTGTAAAAATCTCAAAGCGCATCAATGCATGCAGCTTGAAACACAAAAGGCGAGCTTGATTTTTTTAAAAAAGCAAGCTACCTTTACCTCAGCCTGATTGCCGCAAGCGTGGGATGGATATTTTGTGTGGTGTGGTCTTAACGCTCGACTGCAACAGGAAAAGGACAGTTAAACGCTTCGATAGGAGGTCGTTCTTTGAAACGAACATTTCCGTATAAGGTTAAGTCGGCTGCAGCCAGCCAACTACAAAATGAAGTCCTACAGGACATTTCCAAACAGGGCCAGGGCAACGGCAATATGGCTTGTTGCCAAGCCGCAACTATCGGATTGGCAGCACTTTCGACAATGGGTCTTCCAAGCATCCTGTTATCTGGAGGCGATCGCGCCATGGCAGCAGAGCCTCCAGCAATCGATCTATCTCAAGAAGAGGCAATTGGGACATTCGCTTTTCGGCCAATTGATGTTGCTAGTGAAGCGAAAACACCAAAAGGATTACTTCTTGAGAAATTGACTCGGGAATCTGTGGAGGATGCCATAAACAGCACTGAGAATCCTAACCCAATTGTTAGCAATAGCTCAACCGTTCTGTTAGTGGGACAACAACAAGAAAATCGTTCTTTCCACAGCATCGAACTGGAGCCTAAAGTTAAGAAGATTACTAGGGCCACGATGCCTGACCAGCAGCCAAATGTGGTTTCTCAGTTTTTAGGGACGGGGGCCAGCAAGTCAGAAGTATTGGGTAAAGAGGCAAGCTCCCAGAAAGCCAGACAATTGAACTCTCAACTAGAAGTATCAGAAGTCCCCTCGTTTCAAAAACAACTCAAAACTGATTTGGTAGGCGGTTATTCCCCCTCAGACGGGGAAGAATCGATGGCGGAGTGGAGGTATGAGGAGTTTGAAAGTAGCTCGAAATCTTGGGATGGGAAGTCATCGGCCAAAACTTTCCCAGAAAAGTCCTATAGCCAAAAAGCAGGCATTGACTATGCTAAAGCTATGCCTGTAGAGCCGATAGAGGTCCAAGCAGAACCAACTATCGTTAATACAACTGAGCAATCGCAATCTGAAGCGATCGCTAATACACTGAAGCAATGGCCCAAAATTACAACCCGAGTAGAAGGGGCTGTAGTAATTGATTCGGAAGGCACAGAAGCACCGATTTCCACGGTTTATGAAGTTCGACCGGGAGATACCCTGGCCGTTATTGCCAGCCGTCACGGTGTTTCTGTAGAAGATTTAGTAAAACTAAATCGCCTCATAGATCCTAATTGGCTTGAGGTTTCTCAAACTCTCAAAATTCCACAAAGGCGATCGCTTGCATTAGGAGAAAAGACAACTACTACAGTAGCCCCCCCAAACATAGCTAAGACTCCAAATGAAAGCAAGGATTATGGCTTTACATTGCCTACAGTTCAAAGGCCCCAAATAACTGATGCTAGTTATTCCATCTCGGCCAAAGGTTCTGTAGGGGAAGTTAAACTAGCTTCGTGGCAGGGAGAAGGTCGCGAATACTTGGCTGTTGAAACAAAGCAAGTCGATTCGGCTACAGCACTAGAGGAGCTTGGCGAAAGCAACCCCAGAACAGTTGAGAAAGAATCTGAAATTGCTCGGCAGGACTCTGCTAACAACTCTTATTCCCAACGATTAAGGGCTGAAATCCTCCGACTTCGCCAGCAGTATGAATTCGATCCAGAGTCGCAACCGGCCAATAACTGGGATTCTGAAGCTAGTGGCGATCGTAACCACGATCCTTCTGGAGATGCAGACACCTTAACTCCAGAAGTTAACTCCAAGGGTGAATCTGAGTTTAGGCAGCCGGAAATAAATTCTCCCAACAACAGAGAAATTTTCGAGAGGTTGTCTCCTCGTCGCCAGGAAATCGAGCGACCGGAGTTCTTCCCAAGAGAAGAACCCAACCCTGCCGATCGACCGACTGTGATAGGAGCTACAGCCGAGAAAGCAGAGGAAATTCTCAACTCCTCTATGGGACAGATGGTTTCTCCTGACTTGCCGCCTTTGGAAGGAGCAGATACCTACTTGCCAGGTGGTTCCATGCAGTTCACGGGCTATATTTGGCCTGCTAAGGGAACTTTAACTTCTGGCTATGGCTGGCGTTGGGGACGAATGCACCAAGGCATTGATATCGCAGCTCCTACCGGCACGCCAATCATGGCCGCTGCTCCCGGTGTGATTAGTTTTGCGGGCTGGAATAGTGGCTATGGCTACTTGGTCGAAATTCAACATCCCGATGAAAGTTTGACCCTTTATGCCCATAACAGCCAAATTTTAGTCCAAGAAGGTCAAACGGTGGCTCAAGGCGAGCTGATTGCCAAAATGGGTAGCACTGGCCGCAGTACGGGGCCACACTTACATTTTGAAATCCATCCAAGGGGAAATGGTGCTGTTAATCCTATAGCTTATTTGCCTAGCACCCAGGCATCCCGTTAAGCTTCTCTCGTCCCATTGCTATTTCTCAAAAAAATAGCAATGGGAATTGTTATTTCTGGGCCATCAAAAACAGCTAAAAAATTTTCTCGAAATACTTGACAAACTTGGGAAAATTTATGTTATGCTAGTTAAGCAAGTTTGATAACTGGCTCAGTAGCTCAGTGGTAGAGCAAAGGACTCATAAGCCTTCGGCCGCAGGTTCAAATCCTGCCTGAGTCATCAATATCGTCATCAATATCAAGATTAATAATTACCCCCCCAAACAAAGCTTCTCGCTAGTTTGTTTGGGGGGGTTGTTTTTGTTTATTTCAATGGAGCAAACCGGCATCAATTATCCATCGGTTAAGCGGGCTATTAATTCGTTACCGGAAATATTACAAATTAGACATAGTTTTGCCAACTGAACGGGGCTGAGTTTGATTTTGTCAGAACTATCCCTAATCCATCTTTGATAGGTGGTCCTAGAAATCTTGCAATAAACGCAGAACTCGTCTTGACTTAGATCGGTATAAGTAGTCCTCAAAACCTCTAAAGGCGAATCTTTCATAGTTTTAACCAGAATGACCTCTCAAAACGATTTTACTTTACCCCCCAAACAAAGCTTCTCGCTAGTTTGTTTGGGGGGGTTTGTTTTTGTTTATTTCAATGGAGCAAACCGGCATCAATTATCCATCGGTTAAGCGGGCTATTAATTCGTTACCGGAAATATTACAAATTAGGCATAGTTTTGCCAACTGAACGGGGCTGAGTTTGATTTTTTTAGCATCATTTTTAATCATCCTTCGATAAGTTGCACTGGGAATCCCACAATACACGCAAAATTCTTCTTGATTTAAGTCAGTGCAGGAAGTCCTCAAAACCTCTAAGGGCGAGTATTTCATAGTGTTAAGCATAACGATCTCAAAATTATTTTACTTTAGCTTCTTGACAGTACCAAAATGGATAATCTATAATAAAGCTTGCTTACAGTATTCTTTTTTGAGGTGTTTATTATGGACATGACACTGCTGCTAGAGGCCGAACTAGGAGAAGGACTACAACTGGCCATAGATAACCTTATGGACTACAAAAACAATTTAGATTATGATGGCCATACATTTGACAGGCTGGAATTAGAACAAAACCTCTGGGACGGTTTTTTTGGTTACGTTCGAGTTAGCTTATCCCTCCAGAACTTTGCCCGTTATAAGCGTTATCAAAAGGAGCAGTGCAGAACTTTTAAGCAATACTGCGAAAAATTTCTAGGCATTAGCGAGGGATACGCCAAGAAAATAATGCAAGCTACCGAGGTCTGGGTAGAATTGGTAAAAGCGGGATTCGAGACTTTGCCTAATTGCTATAGTCAAGCAATGCCCTTAATTAAATACAATACAGGAATAGACTTAGAGGGAAACTGTCAGCTATGGGAGCAGTGGCAAAAATGTCTCGACTATGCTAAAGCGATTAAGAAACCCATCACATCAGCCCTGGTTAAAAAAGTAGTCGATCGCAAAGATTCACCCAAAAAAGTAAGTGTCGATAACGATGTCTGGGAATTGATAGATTACCATGCTGCTAAAGCAGGTTTGAGCAAGAAAAATTTTTTGCGAAAAGCGATCGAACAGTACATAAACCCACCACAGTCCCCGGAACCAACAGATAAAGAAAAAATCAAAGACTGGGAAAAAGACTTAAAGGATTTGGTCGATGAATATGATAAATCGGAAAGTAGCTCCGCGTCAAGTAACGAACTGTTAACCGATGTCAAAGAGCAAAAAGATAGAAAACCAGTCAATTTTACCAAACAAATAAACGAGAAAACTTTAACCCAATGCCCCATTCCCCATTCTCCATTCCCCACATCAGAAAAAGGTAAAACAGATGAACTTCGGTCGATGGTTGGGCTTTTTTTGCCTGCTAATATCCCTTTATATTCTCTGGCAAGTAAAGCAACTGGTACTGCTAGCTTTTACGGCAATAGTTTTATCAACTGCTCTCAACAGACTGGTGCGAAAATTGCACGGTTTGGGAATAAAAAGAGGGATAGCAATTGCTTTATCAGTAATTATCAGCCTCTTAGCTCTTGTTTTATTTTTCGTAGTAATCGTTCCACCATTTATCAATCAATTTCAAGAACTTATCAAATTAGTTCCCGATGTGGTCAGGCAAATTCGCAACGAGTTAATAACATTAAATGAAAAAGTCCCCGGTTTAATGCCTACCATTCCCACGGTCAGCGATATTATAGAACAAGGGCAAGCGATCGGCGGGGAAATCTTGACGCGATTTTTTGCTTTTTTCTCCAATACTGTTGGCGTTGTTCTCCAACTTTTATTAGTCATAGTCCTGACGGTAATGTTATTATCAAATTCCCAAGGATATCGACAGGCAGGCTTACAATTATTTCCTTCTTTTTATCGACGGCGGGCAGACGAAATTTTATCTAAGTGCGAAATAGCTTTAGGTAATTGGTTGGCAGGTCTGGTGATTAATTCTCTTTTTATTGGTACTTTAAGCGGAATTGGCTTATCAATTTTAAACGTAAAATTAGTTCTTGTTCACGCTCTTTTAGCAGGTTTGCTCAATTTTATCCCTAACGTGGGGCCGACTATGAGCGTTATTTTTCCGGTAACGATCGCTATATTAGATGGGCCTTGGAAAGCACTGGCAGTGATAATTTGGTACGTTATTATTCAGAATATTGAAACTTATTGGCTGAGTCCGGTGGTTATGGCAAAACAGGTTTCTCTTTTACCAGCAGTTACTCTCAGCGCTCAAATATTTTTTACTACTTTTTTCGGTCCTTTGGGGTTAATTTTAGCCCTGCCTTTAACTGTGGTTGCTAAAACTTGGATGGAAGAGAGTTTATTTAAAGATGTTTTAGATAAATGGAGAAGCGAGGGCGGTACATTGCAATTTTGAATCCAACCAAAATCGCGAAACGTTGCGAGGTAACGAAGCAATCTCGCTTGTAGAACAGGCAGGATGCCTGTTATCCGCTTAATTGTTAATTGCTCCAGTCAAAGTTTTACTTACTTCTAAATTGCCTTCATTACTGAGATGGATGTGGTCTCGATATAAGGCATCGGGATTAGAATTAGATTGAAAAATAGGGAGAAAATCTATATAGAGAATTTGTTTTTTTTGGGTAAATTCAGTGAGACGCTGGCGAGTTTTGATTTCATAATCGCGGGAACCGGGTTTGCCGACTTCTCTAAGTAAAGGAGTCATGGCTAAAATAAATTTACCGTTGGCTTTTTCTACTATTTTTTGAATTTCTCCAATGGCTTCTAAATTAGCGGCAACTAGCTCTTTTTCTGTTGGTTGTTCTTGGGGCAGTTTTGGAGAAGGCAAAAGGTAACGAGATACGATTTCGGCAATGGCCCCGGGGGGTTGGGTATCGGGATAGTTGCGATCGCGTCCCACGACCAAAGAACTAGGCGGCCTGGCAAAGAGATCGTCGGTGTTGATTAACAGAATTACGGTCTTGGCCCCAAACAAACCAGATTTTTGTAAATAGGCCAGTTCGTTGCGAGGCCCCCAGGAATTGGCAGAAGCGTTGAGAACTTCTAAAGATAAAGAGCGATCGCTCTTTTCTGCCCATAGTTGTCCTATCTGTTGGGAAATAGTTTGACTTTGGTCGGTCCACCAACCGCCATTGGCCACGGAGTCCCCCAAAAGCAACAACCGCCAGTTAGAATCCGACGGTAAAGGAGTTATGGTAGAAGTCCGCATGGAATATTGATTAATCTCGACAAGATTGCCAAAGCGGCGAACTTTTTGATTTGGGGCCAAGAGATAGCCGATGTCCTCATCGGCGATATAAATTAGAGGATTGCCAAAACCGAGGAAAACTCGCAAGGCAAGTTCTGCCAAGGCCAACAATGCGAAAGTAATTGCTAAGATTGCTAGTAAAACTTTCATTAATTAATTGGTCTGGTGAAAAGGTAGAATTGTCAATATCTTTTGAGAGCTGAGGGTCGCGCCCCGAGTAACTTAGGAGTAAAATAGAGGACGCCAAATTTTTCTAAACCCGTGGACTTACAACAAATCTTCAAAACCAACAATCCGATGATTGGAGTCGTACATTTGCAGCCTTTACCCACCTCAGCGCGTTGGGGCGGGGAGCTTCAAGCTGTCATCAGTAGGGCCGAGCGAGAGGCCACTGCCTTGGCTGCAGGTGGGGCCGATGGGATTATAGTCGAGAATTTTTTCGATGCCCCTTTTGTTAAGGATAGAGTCGATCCGGCAGTGGTAAGCGCGATGACTCTATTAGTCCAGAGGATTAAGAAATTGGTGGCCATACCTATTGGCATTAATGTTTTGCGCAACGATGGTTTTAGTGCAATGGCGATCGCCTCTTGTACTGAAACCCAATTTATCCGCGTTAACGTCCTCACGGGTGTGATGGCCACGGACCAAGGACTGATTGAAGGAAATGCCCGGGAATTATTGCGTTATAGACGAGAACTGGGTAGCGATGTCAAAATATTAGCAGACGTGTTAGTTAAGCACGCTCGGCCCTTGGGCTCTCCAAATTTAACCGTAGCAGTAGAGGACACGATCCAACGCGGTTTGGCCGATGGCGTAATTCTATCTGGCTGGGCTACTGGTAGCCCTCCCAGTTTGGAAGATCTCGAACTTGCCAGTGCAGCTGCTGGGGATACTCCTGTTTTTATTGGTAGCGGGGCAAATTGGGAAAATATTCCTCACCTGATCCAAGCTGCAGATGGCGTAATTGTTGCTAGTTCCCTCAAACGACACGGCCGCATCGACCAACCTATAGATCCTATTCGCGTCAGCCAATTTGTCGATGCTACTAAGCGCGGTATTTCGACTAAGTTACAAGATAATAATCGCCAGTGGGAACTAGGAGCAAAAAATCCGTCTTCTTCCATCAAAAATCCTAATTATCAAATATAACTAACTCCCCTGTAGGTCGTGCTGGTAATAAGTAAATAGATAGTAAGTCATGGGTAATGGCTCTTGCTAATTGAACGGTTAACCGTTCCCAATTCCGTTTTATCCATTACCATTTGCCAAAAACAATATGTGTTTGGGGAAATGTTTAAATTACCGACGCGATTTAGAAAGAAAGCTCTAAAAAAAATACAGAAGTTTTCTTGGGGAAAACATCGGGTTATTTTAACAGCTTCAGCCTTAACAATAGGAGTCATAATGATACGCTCCTTGGGGCTGTTGCAACCTTTGGAATGGGCAATTTTAGATGAATTCTTGAGATGGAGACCTCGGGAAGCAGTTGACGAAAGAATTACAATTGTAGGGATAAACGAAACAGATTTGCAAAAATACAACTATCCTATTTCAGATAAATTATTAGCTGAATTGTTGGAAAAATTGCAATCTTTTCAACCCCGCGCGATTGGTCTGGATCTTTATCGCGATTTGCCGAAGGAACCCGGTTATGAGGAATTATTAGAAGCTTTTGAAACTATCCCTAATGTTATTGGGATCGAGCTGATTGCCAATGAGAATATGATTGCAGTAAAGCCCCCTGAAGTTTTAAAAGAACAAAACCAAGTAGGTTTTAACAATATTCTACCTGATGACGATGGCAAAGTAAGGCGGGGGTTGCTGTATCTGACTACTGAGGATGATACGCATCAAAGTTTTTCTTTAAAGTTAGCTTTAATTTATTTGGAAGCAGAAGGAATTGTGCCTTCATCGGCCCCAAATTCTCGCAATTTACAGTTGGGCGAAGCAGTTTTTCAACGCTTTAAGGGTAATGATGGGGGTTATATTCGTGCCGATGATGGCGGCTATCAAATTTTAGCTAATCTTCGGGGGCCTAATGAAAGCTTTCGGATCGTATCTATGGAGGATGTTTTATCAAAAAAAGTGCCTCCAGAGCTAATTCGCGATCGCCTAGTTTTAATCGGAAATATTGCCACTAGCGTTAAGGATTTTCATCATACTTCTTACAGCGGCGGTTTGTTAGGTAGGTTTGAGAAAATCTCTGGTGTCGAACTTCAAGCTAATTTTTTAAGTCAGATTTTAAGCGCGGCACTTCAAGGTAGAAATTCTCTCAAAGTTTGGCCGGAAATTGGGGAATGGTTGTGGATTTTTGTCTGGTCTTTGGTGGGTGCTAATTTGGGTTGGAGATTGCGATCGCCGGAAGGTTCTATTTTGAGTATGTTTGTCGTTGCTACGGGGATGACCGGCTTTTGTTATTTTGCCTTTATTGTCGATGGTTGGTGGTTGCCTGTGTTTCCACCGATTTTGAGTTTGTTTGGTTCTGGTTCTGCCATTTTATTTTATCGGGCTCGCTTGCAGGAAGAATTTAAGCGCTCTACAGAATTTTTACAATCGGTTATCGATGGCATTCCCGACCCGATTTTTGTTAAGGATATTAACCACCGTCGGATAATTTTAAATCAGGCTTATTGTCAGTTTATTGGCTATCCTTTAGAAGAGCTTTTATCGAAAACAGATCGCGATTTATTTTCTCGGGAAGAAGCGGAGGTTTTTTGGCACCATGACGAGTCAGTTTTTAAAGACAACAAACAACAGGAAACGGAAGAATATTTTACCGATGCTTCTGGAGTGACTCATATAATTGCTTCCAAAAGGTCTCTTCATAAAGATAGGGCGGGCAACCTCTTTTTAGTGGGAGTAATTAGAGATATTACCGAACGCAAAAAAATGGAAGAGCAGCTCAAACAATTGGCATCCGAGTTAGAGCTCGATAATAATAATTTAAGACTTTTAAAAGAGACTTTGGAGGAACAGGCCGATCGCGATTCTCTGACTGGTTTGCCCAATCGTAAGTTGTTCCGCGATCGCCTGAGTCAATCTCTTGAATGGGCTGCTACCAACGATAAATTAGTTGCTTTGTTATTTTTAGATCTAAATGGATTTAAGTTAATTAACGATACTAAGGGACATGGTATCGGCGACTTGTTGTTAAAGGGGGTGGCCGAACGACTTCAAGGATGTTTGAGGGGAAGCGATACGGTTTCTCGACTGGGCGGGGATGAATTTACGGTGATTTTGCCCGGCATTCCCAACGAGGCTGTTGCTCTGACGGTTGCCGAAAAAATTCGCGACACTATCGATAAATCTTTTGAATTAGAAGAACACACAATTAGAGTTACTACTAGCATCGGTGTTAGTTTGTATCCCATTGACGCGAAAGACATCGATAGTTTGATAGACCGCGCCGATGCTGCTATGTATGAAGATAAAAGGAAGTCGAAAAAGGTTCGTTAAGATTATAAGTACCCGCGCAAAATTAATTAGACCTCTCCAAAAATCACCATAGTAAGCCTTTAATATTAAGGGTTTCATCATCTTTTCTGGAGAGGTCTATTAGATGCCGAACA
>CAZUCT010000005.1:12182-41136 GCA_964619285.1 uncultured bacterium
GACAAGATGTCTGTTCTACTAGCGCGGCACAGAACAGACAAGATGTCTGTTCTACTAGCGCGGCACAGAACAGACAAGATGTCTGTTCTACGGGGCAATGGGAAGCGAGGGTTATGTCAATATTTTTGCCGATCGCTACTTAATCCCCTTGCTTCAGAGTATTTGACAGCTACTTAGAAGCATTGCTATAATGTTTCCCACTAACAAGCTGAGGTCGTGTTATGAAGGCAAGAGGATTATTGATGACATTGATGGGAGTATTAACTGCGGCGACTTTGAGCGGTTGCACGAACAGTAGCGATCGCCCGGTTACTCCTAAGGCAACCATCCAAATAGGCGGTTCCTCGGAAGGTTATCCAGTCTTGGAAATCTTAGCAGAAGCTTACGAAAATGAAGATACCGAAATTAGATTTGCTCCCAGCAGTCAAACCCGTGGGGGCATTGCGGGGGTCAAAGATAAGGCGATCGATATTGGAATTGTCAGCAGGGAACTGACGGCGACAGAAAACACCGATAATATTCAGTATTTAGCAATAGTAAGCAGTCCTTTGTTATTAATTACCAACGAAACTGTAGAAGGGATTACTAATTTGAATGCCGAGCAAATTCAAGATATCTACAGGGGGGAAATTACTAATTGGCAAGAATTAGGCGGTCCCGATGCGGAAATTATTATTTTAGACATCCCAGAAGATGAGAACGACAAGAAAACATTGCGAAAACATTATTTAGGAGAAAATCTGAACGTTACTCCCAAAGCGATAATTTTCCCAGAAGATGACGAGATCCTCGAAGCTGCTGCTTCTACTCCCTTCAGTATCGGACCAATTGCCCTCTCGAAAGAAGTGGAAGAATTGTCGGTTAATATCCTTAATATTGATGGTTTTGCTCCAACGGTAGCTAATATGAAGAGTGGCAAATATAAATTAACCCAAACTATCGGCATTGTTTTTCTACCTCAAATTGAAAGTTATACTCAAGACTTTATTAATTTTATTCAGAGCGAAAAAGCCGAGGCAAAATTAGAGGAGGCGGGTTACATAGTTTTAACCAATCCTAAGTTATAATAAACCCAGTTTGGGTGGATAGTGTTGGAGAGAGTTTTATTAGGGGGAACAAGAAACCCGGTTTTTCAAAAAACCGGGTTTCTGGGCTATGGGAAGCTCTCCGCCGAGTAGATTTTTATCAGCCGCAATCTTACCTAAAAGAAAAAAATGCTAGTAGTAAATACAGAGGAAATAGCCAAAAACAATCGAGGTTTTTTAGCCATGAAAAATTATCTGGCCCGAGCTTATGCCCAACTGTCTTTAAGGAGAAAAATTAGCGTACCTTTTATCTCGGTATTTTTAGGGTTCTGGATCTCGGGAACTGTGGCGGTGGGTTATTACTTTTCCAGAAATCTTGAAGCCAAGCAATTGCAAGAGGTAGAAGCCGTAGCTTCCTTAGTTTTACGGGAATTTAAACGAGAAAGTCAGAAATTGCGGTTAAATGCTAAATTATTAGCGGAAGGAACCACAGTTGAAACAGCGATAATAACACAAGAGCGGACGGTATTATTGCAAAAATTATTGCCCTTAAGAACCACTTTATCTTTAGATTTAATAGAAGTAGTAGATCGAAGAGGTAAAATACTGATAGATTTGCGCAGCCAACAATCAAAAGGGGTGATTTTAGAAGATAGAGTTGCCATTTCTCAGGTAATTAATGGCGTGGATTTTTCCAGCCTTATTAAAAGTCAAAATAATCGAGAATCTATTTTGATAGGAACTGCTCCGATTAAATCCTCAGGGGGAGCGCTCGGTGGCATTATTATTGGCACTGTGGTTAACGATAAATTACTTTATGAAATAGCTAAAGAAACTAACGAATATATTGTGGCTTTCCAAGAGGGAAAAATTATTGCTTCTACTTTGGCCGATGCTTCAAAATATTCCTGGAAACTGCCCCCAGAAAAAATTGACGGCCAGCTTTCAGTAACTAAAGTGAAAATAGGCGATCGCTCCTACCTCGGTGAAACTGTAACTTTATCGGGATTAAATAATACGGAGTTAAAATTGGTTATACTCGCTTCTCTCGAACCTTTAGAAACAGCAAAACAAAATTTCGCCATTGTGATTATTTTGTTTTCTTTATTGGGAGTAGTTATTGCTCTGGGAGTTGGTTATGGGGTTTCGAGTTTAATTGCAGCTCGTATTGGAGAGGTGACTAATGCGATCGAACAAATAGCTGAGGGCAACCTCAAAACCAAAGTTCCAGTTACTTATAACGATGAAATTGATAAGCTGGCAATAGGTTTAAATTTAATGGCGGAACAGCTAGAAGAAAGGGACCGCCAATTAAGCGATCGAATGCAACAATTAGAAGAAACCTTAGAAAAACTGTCTGCCACTCAAGCACAATTAATCCAATCGGAGAAAATGTCTGGTTTGGGGCAAATGGTAGCTGGAATTGCTCACGAATTTAACAATCCGGTTAGTTTTATTTATGGCAATGTCGATTATGCTTTTGAATATGTCGATGACTTGCTAGCAGCCATTCGAGTTTATCAGGAAGAATATCCCAATCCCACGCCATTAGTGGTGGAAACTCTCTCCGATTTAGAGTTAGATTTTGTGGTAGAAGATTTGCGGAAGTTGTTAAATTCTCTGAAAAACGGCGCGGCAAGGATTCGGGACATAGTGCAGAATTTGAGGACTTTTTCTCGCTTAGACCAAACGGGAATGAAAAAGGTTAATCTTCACGAAAATATCGAAGCTACTCTGTCATTTTTACAGCATCGCTTCCAAGGCATCGAGATAGTAAAAGAGTACGGTAATTTACCGCGAGTTAATTGCAATCCCGGTCAGTTAAATCAGGTATTTATTAATATCATTAATAATGCGATTGATTTCTTAGAAAATACTAAAAATCCTCAAATTAAAATTACCACGGAGGCCCCTGGATCGGGGTCGGTAAAAATTAAAATAGCCGATAACGGACCGGGAATGACCCAGGAAGTGCGAGAAAAGGTTTTTAATCCTTTTTTTACAACAAAACTTGTGGGTTCGGGTACTGGTTTGGGATTGTCTGTAAGTTATTCAATTGTAGTAGAATATCATCGGGGCAGACTGAGTTGTATTTCTGCCCCGGGGAAGGGAACCGAATTTACGATCGAAATCCCAAACAATTAACAATTAACAATTGACAATTGACAATTAACAATTATCAATTAAGCTTGAATGCGATCGCGCAGGTTTCCTTTACCCGCATTCTTCTCCAAAAACTGAATAATCTTTGCCGATACATCCACTCCAGTATAGGTCTCGATGCCCTCCAAACCCGGAGAAGAATTCACCTCCAGCACTACAGGGCCGCGATCGGAGCGTAACATATCCACCCCTGCCACCCGCAACCCCATAGCTTTAGCCGATCGCACTGCGGTGGAGCGCTCTTCGGGACTTAGCTTTGTTTTCTCTGCGGTACCGCCACGGTGCAAATTTGAACGAAACTCGCCCTCGGCACCCTGCCGCTTCATGGATGCTATGATCTTATCTCCTACCACAAAACAGCGAATATCGGCCCCTTTTGCTTCCTTAATAAACTGCTGCACCAAAATATTAGCATCCAAACCGCGAAAAGCTTCGATTACGGACTTAGCAGCTTGATAAGTTTCGGCCAAAACTACCCCTATTCCCTGAGTACCTTCTAACAATTTAATCACCAAAGGAGCGCCACCGACAATACTAATCAAACCCTCAATATCTTTAGTAGAATGAGCGAAGCCGGTCACTGGCAGTCCTATTCCTTCTTTAGCTAAAATTTGCATGGAGCGCAATTTATCTCGGGAACGAGAAATCGCTTGGGATGGATTTGCGGTAAACACTCCCATCATTTCAAATTGTCGCACTACGGCAGTGCCGTAAAAAGTTCTTGACGCGCCGACGCGAGGAATGATAGCATCGTAACCATCCAAAGGATGTCCTTTATAAATCACTTGGGGATTGTCGGTGGCGATATTCATATAACAGCGGAGGTAATCGATAACGTGGATATCGTGACCTCGTTCTTTTCCCGCTTCTACAAGTCTCCTGGTGGAGTAGAGGCTGGGTTCGGTAGATAAAACTGCAATTTTCATGCCGTTTTTGTCTTCAGTTTGATTAGTTGTTTCCTGGTTAGTTGCTTCCATGATTAGTTGTTCGTAGTAATCGCTTTAGCCATTGAGCGTTTTTGGTAATTGTCAATAGGTAGAGGTCCGCAGCGAGGCGGCGGGAAAACGAGTTAAGTTCGGGAACAAGTCAGTTTTGTCAAAAAGAGAAAATTTATTTCCCAACAGCTTATTGCTTTGCCATTAACAATTAACAATTAGCAATTAGCAAAAAGCGTTCCGCCTTTGTTTCGCTTCAAAATTGACCTGCACCCTTAAGTTCTTTCCCTTTTGCCTCTTGCCTCTTGCCTTTTGCCTTCTTCTTAAGACTTGCTATACTTGTGGCCCAGATAGGATTTGCCAGCATCGATAACAAATCGTTCGCGAACTCCTTGGCGTCCGAGTAACATTCTAAATCCCATCAGTTCTCGGTTAGTTAAAGTAAGTTCGATCGCCCACTTCCTGCCCATCAACTCGACATCGGTTAAAATGACCGGTCGCAGTTCCGCCTTACCCCCAGAGTTGCGAACCTCTCGTCGGTCGATAACTTCTGCCTCTGCGGCAACAGTTATAATTGTATTGCGCTGTTTGGGATGTACTTTAAACCGAACTTTTGGTTTGCCTTCGACCTCGAAAGTTTCGAGATCGAAAGCGTGTAAGGCGGACGATCGCGCCCCGGTGTCTATTTTTGCCTTAATTTCGCCAATACCGAGTTGGGGCAAGGAAATCCACTCCCGCCAGCCAATAGTTAGTAATTCTCGCTCTTTCATGGTTGAGTGTTTCTGGTTGCTTCGTACCTTTTTACTTCCAATTCCCTATTGCCTTTTGCCTTATGCCTTTTGCCTTCTTTTATAAAAAGGACGCTTGACCACCACTACTGGATAAGTTTTGCCGCGAATTTCTACTTCTAACTGTTGACCGACCTTAGCCAAATTAATGGGAACGTAAGCTAGAGCGATCGCCTTCCCCAAAGTGGGAGACATGGTACCGCTAGTTACCTTACCTACTACCTCCCCTTCAGATAATAGGGGATAATCGTGACGGGCTATTCCCCGCCCTTGCATTTCCAAGCCCACCAGTCGGCGGGAAACCCCAGATGCCTTTTGTACTTCCAAAATTTCGCGACCGATAAAATCGCCTTTGGAGTCCAGATGTACCAACCAACTCAACCCCGCTTCTAAGGGAGTAGTATTAGTATCGATATCCTGTCCGTACAGAGCCATCGCCGCTTCCAGACGCAAAGTATCTCTCGCGCCCAAACCGCAAGGAGTAACTCCCGCAGCTAACAAAGCTTGCCACAGCTCGACTGCCACTGGCGGATCGACCATAATTTCAAAACCATCCTCGCCGGTGTAACCGGTTCTGGCAAAAAAAGCCGGTTTATCTAATACCGTTCCTGACCGATGTTCGAAAAATTTAACCTCTTCTAGATTTTCCTTGACAAATTGCTGGAGATGTGTTAGAGCTTCCGGTCCTTGGACGGCTATTAAAGCTTTGTCCTTAGAGAGGTCATCGAAATGAACGCCGGTAGCCTCCAGATGAGAAGCGATCCAAGCTTTATCCCGGGACTTAGTAGCGGCGTTAACGATCGCCATTCCCCGTTGTTCCCCGCTAGTCCCATCGGTTCCTCGATCATAAAAAATGATATCGTCGAGAATGCCCCCATGAGAGTTTAACAAAACGGTATATTGAGCTTGTCCCGGTTGCAATCGGCTTAAGTCCGAGGGCACCAAAGATTGGAAAGTTTCGATTAAGTCCGGGCCCCGGAAGGCAAATTTACCCATGTGGGAAATATCGAACATTCCCGCTTTAGTCCTGACTGCTTCGTGTTCCCTGGAAATGCCGGTAAATTGGACGGGCATTTCCCAGCCTGCAAAAGGGACCATCCTTGCTTTCAGTCCCGCAGCAAGGTCGTATAGGGGCGTCCGAGATAGGGGACGCGCTGTTTCTTGGGTCTTGGGTTCGGTGGATTGAGCCACGGTAGTCCTTTGGTTTTAGTCTGCTTTTTCATTATAAATGAAGTTGTCGCTCTAGAATAGAGTTTTAAGAAACCCGGTTTCGCAGGAGTTACCGGGTTTCTGGGTTGGCGAAGGTATTGTCCAAGAAACCGGGTTTCTGGTGGGTGAAAGACCTTATAAATTGTCAAATTTAAGAAGTAACAAAACTGGTCAAAATACCTAACACTTGCGGTAAATTTTTAATCGAATATTCATCTAAATCGATTGCTACAGTTTGAGACTCTAGGGCTAAAAATTGCCAATTAGTACCATTAGTGACTGCCCCATAAATTATGGGAATTTCGTTACCTTCTCTGCGATTAAAAATTTGAGCGCCAATCATTTCGGCAATACATTGAGCTAACCCCGATTTAAGGTTATCGTTTTTAGCTTCTACCAAGGTAACGACTGGCGCTTCGATTAAGAGTTGCTCTGGCGATCGACTCATAATAAAGTCGCAAAAACCGTTCAATCCTCGTTCTAAATCGACATTAAATTCTACTCCAGAAAAAAGGCTAATTTTATTAGTAGCTCTTTGTTTTATTTCTGCTAAAATTGGCGCGATAATAAATTCCGATTTGGCTTTTTCCGAACCGATAGCAAGTCCTAATGGGACGTAGTATTTTAAGAGGTCTTGGAGTATTTTACTGGGAGCCAATTGGGGTAGGTTGTTAAATTGTCCGACACTTTCCGCTAGGGTTAGATTAAAGTCTTTTTTCAGTTCTTTTAAAGTAAATTTAATGTAAGGCATCGCTTTCTCCCATTGTTAATTGTTAATTTGTAAGGTCGTATAGGGGCGTTTGAAGTAGGGGGCGCGCTGTTTCTTTGGTTTTAGTCTGCTTTTTCATTTTACATGGATTTTGGGAATTGTTAGTTGTCAGTTGTCAGTTGTTAGTTGTGTCTAAGCTGTTGCCTGTTGCCTTCTTCTGCTATAACAGATGTGTACAAACTCAAACAAACAACCAATCATGTCATACGATCGCGAAAAACAAATAGCCATCGAAGCCGTGGTTGCCGCAGCCAAACTCTGCGAGCGAGTCCGCAGGGACATTCCCGCCGCAATGGAAAAAAAGGACAAAAGTCCCGTAACTGTGGCAGACTACGGCGCGCAAGCTTTAATTTGTAAAGCCCTCTCGAAAGCCTTCCCAGATGACCCCATCGTGGGGGAGGAAGATGCGGCGGCCCTGCGACAACCGGAAATGGCGGAAAACTTGACAAAAGTTACTAATTATGTCAAGGAACAACTCCCCGATGCGACTCCAGAGGAGGTGACTGGCTGGATAGATCGCGGTAACGGTAAGGTCAGTCCCCGCTATTGGACTTTAGACCCTATCGACGGTACTAAAGGGTTTTTGCGTCAAGACCAATACGCTGTAGCTTTGGCGTTGGTGGAGGATGGAGAAGTGAAGCTGGGAATCTTAGGCTGTCCGGCGATGCCAGTTGACAATAACGAACCGGGTGCGTTATATGTAGCGGTGCGCGGCGAGGGGGCGGCGATGAAGGCGATCGCTGGCGGCGACTTTGTACCTATTAAGGTTGTCAGCCCGGAGGATACGGCAAATATGCGCTTTGTGGAAAGCGTGGAAAGTTCCCACGGAGACCGAGAGCGTCAGAATAAAATCGCTCAAGCTGCGGGGATTACTACGGAGTCGGTACGAGTTGATTCTCAGGCTAAGTATGGTATAGTTGCTTCTGGGAAGGCAGCTTTATATTTACGCTTGCCTTCTCCCAAGTCGCCGGACTATCGGGAGAATATCTGGGACCACGCTGCGGGGGCGATCGTGGTGGAGGAAGCCGGCGGACGGGTTAGCGACCTTTACGGCAAACCGTTAAATTTTGCCGACGGCGCGAAAATGATGGATAATCGCGGGGTGGTAGTCAGTAACGGCGTGATTCACGATCGCGTTTTGGCAGCCCTGGCGGATTAGTTAGCAATTGGGAGATTTAAGAAACCGGGTTTTTCGCAAAAACCCGGTTTCACGCGGACGACTTAATTCCTTTCAGCGGTTCTAATATAGCCACCTAGAAAAACCAGTTGATTCCTTACTTCTTTTGCCGAGACAGTTTCTATCAAATTCATAAGCCCGCGCAAAATCTCCCCCATAGAGTATCGTTGCCGATCTAAAAGAATAATCCCCCCATGAGTTCGATTTTCCATCGTAAAGATTTCGCCATTTTTGCGGAACAATGATAATTTGCCCGCCAGAAACCGGGTTTCTCAAAGAAACCCGGTTTCTTAAATCCCCATGCCGATCGGATATTTGATTTTTGGCGAAGGTATTGTGACGGGCGACGGGATTTGCAATTATTAATTATTAATTGTTAATTGTTAATTATTCATTATTAATTACCTCGACAAACTCTTGCATCTTTTTAACGTAGCGATCGCCCGCCACCTCCAAGAAATCATTATGACCCATCCCTCCTCTTTACTATAAGTTTGGTTTGAAAAATCGGTCGAACCCCTTTTGTTTCAATCCCTCCTTAAGTTTTTTATCCCCAGTCCATAACAATCCATTCAATTCCAAAGTTAGTGCAATATGGGGCGTATCGCTTTCATCGACATCTCTACACAATGCATAAGCAGAATTTCGATTTTCTGGCGCGATCGAATCTTCTTTATAAAGCTCGATTCGTTTCAATAAAAGATGATAAACTTCCGCTATTTCATCTTCTGTTAGCTGACTTGCTCGAACAATTTTTTCCTTGCGCTTGAATATTTCAACCAAGACAAACTCGCAAAGAAAAAAGCGTTCGTCAGACTGTAAAAGCAACTCGCGAAAACGAGAATTGCTGCTTAGTAATGCCGAAAATAAAATATTAGTATCGACAACAATAGCTTGCTGCATTCTTATGACTTACTCCCCCAAAAATTTCGACTTTATCTCCTTCCAAACATCTCGGTCTATTTCCTCAGCAAGTACCGCCGCTTGCTCTTCAGTCAGCTTGCTTTTTTTAGCAATAGCCTCTAACTCTACATAATCCAAAAACCTTACCAACGCATCCATATCGATGCAAGAACGATTAAATCTAATTACAATATCTCGCTCTTCAACAGAAATGCTGTAACTTGTTTGTTGAGACATTTTCTTCCTCCAAGTCTTCATTTTTTGCTATTATAGCATCCTATAGACTTAAGAAACCGGGTTTTTCGCATATTCGGTGGTTTCACGCGGGCGACAAGATTTCTATTTTCCCACCAACAACCCAATTACTAATTGTTAATTGTTAACTGTTAATTATTAATTACCTCGACAAACTCTTGCATCTTTTTAACGTAGCGATCGCCCGCCACCTCCAAAAAATTATTATGACCGGCCCCGGAAATCCACAAACTTAATTTAGGTTCCTCCGCCAGAGCAAAAAGTCGCTTTCCGTGACTAAAAGGTATCACGTTGTCAGCATCGCCGTGCATTATCAACACCGGAGCATCCACCTCAGCAATTTTATCGATATTCGGAAACTTATCAAAAGGATATAAGGGCACCGGCAGGGCAACCCGAAAAGCACTAATAAACCCGCTTTCCAGCACCAAACCCGCCACCGGCACCCGCGAGGCCAAATCCACCGAAGGCCCGCTGCCCACGGAACGGCCATAAACCACGATTCGTTCCCCTGGGACTTTCAACTCTTGCCTCAAATAATCGTAAGCGGCCCTAATATCCTCGTAAGCGCCCCCAACAGTCGGCCTTCCCTCGCTGAGGCCGTAACCCCGATAGTCGTAGGCAAAAACCGCAAAACCGATATCCCGCAAATCTCGCAACCGGGGCAAAATATCCCCCAAGTCCTCCGCATTGCCGTGACTGTAGAGAATAGTGTAGCGGGCCTCGGGGTTGGGCAAATAAACTCCAGCTATTTTGACCCCCTTTCTCCCAGAAGTCAACTTGAGAAAGTCCCCACTATCCGAATAACTGGAAGGGCGGGGAAGGAAAATCAGGCGATCGGTAAAAAAGAAGGCCCAAAGGCCCACCAAAACATAAATAATCAGGAAAGAACGCATCAATCGTTTGAGGGAAAAATCGCCAACCAGCAAGCGTTTGAAAGGTTTTTTGTTCATAAGGGGCCCAAAGTGTTTACCTTAAGAGTCGTTTAAGGAATAATTTTTAAGGCACTCTGCTGTTAATAGCAGAATAGTTGATGTTATTGCGAGGAACGAACATGGTTTTAGAATACCCAGACGACTTAAAATACCTAGAAACTCACGAATACGTCCGAACCGATGGAGACATTGCCACTATTGGCATTAGCGCTTTTGCAGTAAACGAGCTCGGAGATATCGTCTTTTTGGAGCTCCCGGAAGTGGGGGATGCTTTGGAGAAGGGCGAATCTTTTGGTAGCGTCGAATCTGTTAAAGCTGTCGAAGACCTAAAAGCCCCCGTCTCGGGTACGGTTATAGAGCGCAACGATTCAATTGTAGATGCTCCAGAGCAACTAGCAGAGGATCCTTACTTAGAAGGTTGGCTGTTGAAGCTTCGTATCAAAGATGTTGAAGAGTTAGAAGATGCCCTCTCTGCCAGCGACTACCGACAAATGGTGGAGGGGGAATAGTTTACCGTCTGTTGTCGGCCATCGGTTGGGGAATTATTTCTGCGGGTGCTATGGTCCATTGTCCCAGATTTGGTAAATCCGAATCTGGGATCGTTTTTTGCAACTAGGGAACGAAGGCCTATTGATTTTTTGGCCAAAATTCCGGGCCCGCTTTCCCTGCAAAATGAAAAATATTGTTACAAAGTAATAAGTAGGACAGGCATCTTGCCTGTCAGTAGTTAACAAAAAGGAAAAAAAGAGTGGTAGCCATTCAGAGACCCCAGACAACCTCTAGCAGTCAAACTCAGCTTCTCAAAAAGGGCCAGAAGTCCATCGACTTCGCCCGAAGGCACAACGGTCCGAGTCCAGAGGAAGTCCAACAAATGCTGGAAATATTGGGTGTCTCTTCCCCGGACACCCTCATCGACAAAACCGTACCCCCAGCAATTCGACTCAAAGAATCTCTCAAACTGCCGACAGCCCAAAGCGAATATGCAGCCCTGGCCCAACTCAAAGAAATTGCCGGCAAGAACCGAATTTGTCGTTCTTTTATCGGCATGGGCTATCACGACTGCATCACCCCCCCAGTCATCCAACGCAATATCCTCGAAAATCCCGGTTGGTACACGGCCTATACCCCCTATCAAGCTGAAATCGCTCAAGGGCGAATGGAAGCTTTGCTCAATTTCCAGACCGCGGTCATCGACCTGACGGGATTGGAAATTGCTAATGCTTCCCTGCTGGACGAGGCGACGGCGGCGGCGGAAGCGATGAGCATGAGCTATAACGTTTGTAAGAATAAATCTCGCACTTTCTTTGTCTCCCAAGATTGTCACCCCCAGAATATCGAAGTGGTGCAAACTCGGGCGGAAGCATTGGGAATAGAAGTAATAGTCGGCGATCGCAAAACCTTCGATTTTGAGACGCCGATTTTTGGTGCCCTACTACAATACCCCGCCACTGACGGCGCTATTTACGATTATCGAGAATTTTGCGATCGCGCCCACGCCCAAGGTGCTTTAGTCACCGTGGCCGCCGATATCTTAAGCCTAACTTTGCTAACTCCCCCGGGAGAGTTTGGGGCCGATATTGCCGTGGGCAACACCCAACGTTTCGGCGTTCCCCTGGGATACGGCGGCCCCCACGCGGCTTTCTTCGCAACCAAGGAAGCTTACAAGCGTCAAGTTCCCGGACGCATCGTCGGCGTTTCCAAAGATGCCAGGGGCAAACCGGCCCTGCGTTTGGCCCTGCAAACTCGGGAACAACATATTCGCAGGGAGAAGGCAACCAGTAATATTTGCACCGCCCAAGTGTTGCTGGCAGTGATGGCGAGTATGTATGCAGTCTATCACGGTCCCGAGGGCTTGAAACGCATAGCAGAGAACGTCCATCATTTAACGGCTGTGTTGGCGGCAGGTTTGCAAGAATTGGATTATGAAATCGGTGGCGAACCTTTCTTCGATACTTTGCGGGTAACGCCAACCAAAGAATCGCCCCTCCACAGCGCTGCAGATATTATCGCCGCTGCGGAAGCTGCCGATATTAACCTGCGGCTTTTGGATGCCAACACCGTCGGCATTTCCCTAGACGAGACTACCACCGTTAACGATTTGCTGGAGCTTTGGCAGGTGTTCGCGGCGGGCAACCAGTTACCTTTCGTGGTGGAGGAACTAATAGAGTCTGTCGACAATTCCCCTAACCCCTTCGCCCGCGCCAGCAGCTATTTAAGCCATCCAGCGTTTAATAGCTATCGTTCGGAAACGGAAATGTTGCGCTACTTACATCGCTTGCAGGCGAAGGATTTATCTTTGACAACTTCGATGATTCCTTTGGGCTCTTGTACGATGAAACTGAACGCGACGGCGGAGATGTTGCCGGTGACTTGGCCCGAGTTCGGGAAGATTCATCCTTTCGCGCCGCGATCGCAAACCAAAGGCTATCAACTCATGTTCGGGCAATTGGAACAATGGTTGGCAGAAATTACCGGTTTTGCCGGCATCTCCCTCCAACCGAATGCCGGTTCTCAGGGCGAATACGCCGGATTGTTAGTTATCCGCAAGTACCACCAAGCTCGCGGGGAGGGACATCGGAACGTTTGCTTGATTCCCGACTCGGCCCACGGAACCAATCCGGCATCGGCGGTAATGAGCGGCATGAAGGTGGTAGTGGTGAAGTGCGACGGCGACGGTAATATAGATTTGGCTGACCTCCAGGCGAAGGCAGAAAAACACGGCGACAATTTAGCTGCTTTAATGGTGACTTATCCTTCTACTCACGGGGTTTTCGAGGAAGGCATCCGGGAAATTTGCGCTTTGGTTCATGCTAGCGGCGGTCAAGTGTATATGGATGGGGCGAATATGAACGCTCAAGTCGGTTTGTGCCGTCCGGGAGATTTCGGCGCCGATGTTTGTCACTTGAACTTGCATAAAACTTTCTGCATTCCCCACGGCGGCGGCGGCCCCGGTATGGGTCCTATCGGCGTGATGTCTCATTTGCTGCCGTTTTTGCCGGGGCATTCGGTAGTGCCGCAGGAAGGCAAGGAAACTCTGGGGGCGGTTTCTGCAGCGCCTTGGGGTAGCGCGAGCATTTTGCCGATTTCCTGGATGTATATCGCGATGATGGGCAGCGACGGTTTGACCGAGGCGACGAAGATAGCGATTTTGAATGCTAATTATATGGCTCGTCGGTTGGAAGACTATTATCCAGTGTTGTATAAGGGTAAGAATGGATTTATTGCCCACGAGTGCATTTTGGATTTGCGATCGCTCAAAAAATCCGCCGGTATCGAGGTTGAAGATATCGCCAAGCGGTTGATGGATTACGGTTTCCACGCGCCGACGGTTTCCTGGCCGGTACCGGGCACCGTCATGGTGGAACCGACGGAAAGCGAGTCTAAGGAGGAGTTAGACCGTTTTTGCGAGGCGATGATTTCGATTCGTCGGGAGATTGAGGAGATAGAGTCTGGGAAGGCGGATCCGGAAAATAACGTTTTGAAGAACGCCCCCCACACGGCCCAGACGCTAACGGCGGACGAGTGGAACCGGCCTTATTCTCGGAGTTTGGCAGCGTATCCGGCGGAGTGGACTCGCGAGCATAAGTATTGGCCGCCAGTAGGTCGCGTCGATAATGCTTTTGGCGATCGCAATTTCGTTTGTTCTTGTCTGCCCTTGGAAGCATATCAAGAATAATTGACCTCGTGGAACAGGCATCTTGCCTGTTCTACGGCATAAACCCAATTGTTAATTGTTAATTAAAAACCATGCCGTCACCATTTCCAGGGATGAACCCCTATTTAGAAAATCCTAAAATGTGGCAGCAAGTCCACAAGCGATTAATAGTAGAAATAGCTAATGCTATGAACCCTAAAATTCGTCCTAAATATCGCATCGAAATAGAAGAAAGAGTTTATGAAATTAATCCCAGTGATGGAGATTTTTTATTAGTAGGGATTCCCGACGATGTAGTAGTACAAACTGCTGCTAAATCCTCCCCTTATCCAGAATCTAATGTCGCAGTTGCTCCGACACCTTCTCAACCGATAAAAGTTACTCTTTCTCTGCCGACTAAAGTTAAAGAATGGTATTTAGAAGTCAAAGAGGTAGCCAGTGGGGAAGTAATTACGGCAATTGAAATTTTATCTCCTAAGAATAAAGCGGCGGGGGAAGGTCGCAAAAGCTATCAAAACAAACGTCAAAAAATTTTAACCAGTTTGACCAATTTAGTCGAAATAGATTTATTGAGACGAGGCAAAAAGATGATTGCCGACATTCCCCTAAAAAGTCACTATCATATATTAGTAAGCCGCAGCCGCGATCGCCCCCAAGCAGACTTATATGCCTTCAACCTTCGAGACCCAATTCTGTCAATTCCTTTACCTTTAGCTGCAGGCGAAATCGAACCAACCATCGATTTACAAGAGTTATTAAATTCGGTCTATGAATGCGGAAGTTACGATTTAGTAATCGATTACAAAAACGAACCTATAATTCCTTTAGCAAAAGGCGATCGCTCCTGGGCGGACGAGTTGTTAAAACAACAAAAATTGAGGTAATAGGTAATAGGTAATAGGTAATGGGTAATGGAGCAACAGTTAATGGATTTTTGGATTAAATGACGATGAAAATGCTTGTTAATTATTACCTATTACCAAAAATGAAAAAAACGCAAAATAAGGAAGTTAAAAACTATGTCGCAAATCACAATCGAGCTTCCCGAGGAAATATTCTCAATTCGCGACGTTCCCCCAGAAGAATTTGTCCGCGAGATGCGTCTTGCCGCTGCCATTTACTGGTATCAAAAATCGGAAATTTCCCAAGAAAAGGCAGCCCAAATTGCGGGTTTAAATCCCAGAGACTTTCTCGCCGTCCTCGCCCGAGAAAAAATAGATGTTTTTGGGGTAGATTTTGACGAACTTCAAGGAGAATTAGACCGTGGTTAATTTTCCAGCGATCGATACTTCTCCGTTGATTTTCTTGAGTAAGGCAAACCTACTAAATCTTTCTGGTGCGAACTTCCACCCAATACCTCTAATGTTGGGTTCCGCTTCCCTCCACCCAACCTACAATACTACAATACTCTCTAAATCGCGCTCCGCGATTACTACGAACCTGCATTTCCCTATTCCCTATTCCCTAAAAAAACAGAAATTAATTGTTATAATGACAAACAACCAAATACCATTACTCTCAGAAATATGAAAACTCAAGAATATCCTTTTGCCAAAGAATTGATATTTGATGGCGCGGGAAAAATCTCTCAAGTTATTATCGACTTCAGCGACTACGAACTTTTATTAGAAGCGATGGAAGATGAAGCCCTTTCTCGCGCCATGATGGAAGCTAAAGACGAAACTTCTTTGGATCTGGAAACAGCATTAGCAGAACTAGAACGCGAATGAATACCGAATATAAACCTAGTTTTATTAAAGACCTAAAAGCGCTTAAAAGTACGCCTTATTTCCAGTCGATAAAGGCATTAGTGTTTGCAGAAATTCCTAGCTTGCCAGACTTGAAAAATATCAAAAACCTCAAGCGGTTAAAAAACTTTGAAAGTGCTTATCGCATTCGCGTGGGAGATTATCGGATAGGTTTTTTCTTTGAGGAAGAAACCATTGTTTTTACTAGGGTGCTACACCGTAAAGAAATCTACCGTTATTTTCCGTAAAATTTCCCCATTCCCCATTCCCCATTCCCCATTCCCTAAAAACAATGTTTAACAAAATTACTCTGAGAAACTACAGAACCCATAAATCGACTACTTTAGAACTCAAACCAATTACTTTATTAATTGGCAATAACGGTTCTGGGAAAACCAACTTTTTATCTGGAATACAGCATTTTTCTCAATTAATTAGAAGAGGTAATCCTTTTAAACAACAGGATCGAACTGTTTTTGCAAAGGATTATTTTCCCCATCGCTATCGTTTAGCTAATGACGAAGATTCCATGTCAATCGAGATTGAGTGGAGCCACAAGAACCATGTTGTTAAATACGAAATGGAACTTTATAAAAATGACAATTTTGGCGGGAATGTCGGTTGTCGAGAAAAGCTCGAACTGAGGTCAGAATTAACATCGGATACTCTTGAGTTTGACAGCGGTTATCAAAAAGAAACTAACTCTATCGAGTTGCAGTTCCAGATTAGCAGTTCTAACAACCTCGAATCAGAAAAACAAGAGTTATTAAATTCTTTCTTTGGCGACTTTGCCAACACTTTTAGCTACCATTTCCAACCCTCTTTTTTAAAAGGAATTGCGGCGGTCAGTAGGGAAATAGAAAATCCCGAATATTTAGGACATGAAGGCGGCGAATTGTCGGAGTTAATTTGTCAGCTAAAAAACCAAGATAAAAAGGCTTACTCTCGATTTTTAAAGTTAATCAGAAGCTTTGATAATAATAAAGAATTTGAGGGAGTAAGCAGGGATGATGCTCGGTTTTGGTGGGAGTTCGATTTAGGGAAGGTTCGAGGCGATCGCTTAATTGAAAAATTCCCAGCAGATGCGATTTCTAACGGTTTCCTTAAAGCTGCTGCTATTGCTTTCCTTGTTTCCGTTCAATCTTCAACCGCTTTCATCTTAATCGAAGAGATTGAAAATGGTATTAATCCTGGCAACATTCAAGAGTTATTCTACTGGCTTTGGCAAACAACATCTCCCCTTAGAAAGGATATTACCGTCCAGTTAATTGTAACTTCTCATAGTCCTGCCGTACTCCGAGAATTTAACGAAAATTTGGATTCTGTCTATATATTTAGACTGCACAAGCGCAACTATGAAAGCCAGGTTACAAACTTGACTGAATCCCTAAATTTTAAAAAGGACATCGGGCTTTTGGAGGGAGAACTTATTGAGGATCAATTCAATGGCGATCGCTTCCTTCATCTTCCTAAATATAGATTAGCAGAATTGTGGTACTCTGGCTCCATCGGTTAGCAATGTAAATTTCAAAATAGGGGAAGATTAAATGACAGCAATTAAGCGCAATATCGGCATTATTGGAGACGGTTCTACTGACATAATCATTTTTGCTAAAATTGTGGAATGTATTTTAACCGAAGAAACCTCTAAAGAATTTATTGACTGCAATATTATCAAATTAAAAAGACAAAGTATCCGCGAAATTGTAGATGAGTATTGGAAATTCCATAGCGCAAAAACACCCCAAAAACCTCAAGAAACAGTCAAAGCTATAACCGACATACTTTATCAAGGATTTTTGGATTTTACCGACAAAGCGGGAGGAGTTTCTAATTGCGATCTGTTGATTTTAACGACAGATTCAGAAAAAGTATTAGCCAGGCCCGAGGATTATTTTAGTTATGGGTTGGATTTATTTAATGTTTTATCCGAAGCGGTAATTAGGTTTTATGGAAAAGTCTTAGAACAAGGTTATCCCCAAGATAATATTCCCCTAGTTTTGCCCATAGCTACCTTTCCTTCCACTGAAATTCTTATTGCTGCTGCTAAGGGATTAAATAATTATTATGGGAAAAAACCTTTGGAGTTAAAACAATCAATCTATGGTGTTTCTAATCTTAGCATTCTTCGGGATGGGGAATTAGAAGAAAAAGCCCTTAAATTTATTACAGTTGCCGGAATAGATAATATTTTTAATAATATCCCCGAGTCGAGACATCTTATTAAAACTTTGTCCGGCTATGGGGTATCTTGTTTTTTGTAGTAGATTGAGTGGTGTTGGGTTCCGCTTTGCTCCACCCAACCTACAATACTCTCTAAATCGCGCTCCGCGATTACTACGAACCTGCATTTCCCTATTCCCTAAAAAAAATGATTAAAATTGCCAAAATTCAGATAAAAAACTTTAAATCTTTTCAAGATGTCAGTTTCGAGGTTGACCCAGATTTTAATGTGGTTACTGGGGTTAATAATTGCGGTAAGACTAACTTCTTGGAGGCGATCGCTCTCTGGCACCAGTGTTTTAATAAGTTGATTCGTCCAAGCCAAAAAAGCGATTCAGATTTAGTAGTTAACCAGAGGGTATCCTTACCAGACAAGACAATTAAAGCCGCTAGAAGTTCTCAAATAAATGACATTTTTTATAATCGCAATAGTCAAAATACAATCGAGTTAATCTTTACTTTAGTTAAAGCTAATAAAGATGAGGCAAAAATAGGATTTTCTCTGAAGCGATCTGGGATGGATTATGTTATTGAGTTAATTGGCTATAACCCTTATAAATTTCTCGGACTTAGCACATTTTTTGATAGCTTTCCTGTTCCCATTAATCTCTATTTTGCCTCTCCACTAGCGACAATTAGAGAATACGAAAGATTTCTAACCCGCCCCCAAATTATCGAATCAATTAAAAACAGAGAGTCTGTAGAAGTTATTAGAAATCGTCTCTATTCTTTATACCACAATTCCGAAGATACTTCCCTCTATGACAATTTTGTTCGGGATTTAACATACATTTTATTCGATGAACAACAGAGAATAGAGTTTTCTTTTATTACCGATATTCGTCAAGATGTCGCTGTTATTATTCGTTACAAAATTAACAGCCAAGACACAGAAAAAGACCTCGCACTTTTGGGCAGTGGAACCCTGCAAATAATTGTTATTTTACTAAATTTGTACGCACCAGAACAGAAAGCCCATCTCAATTTAATCCTTTTTGACGAACCGGATAGCCACATTCACCGAGATATTCAAAAACGTTTAGTCGAAACTTTAACTCGATTTTCCAATCAAAATCAAATATTTTTAAGCACTCATAACGAATCTTTAATCCGCCAAACGCCACTGCATCAATTATTCCATTTGGAGTTTAAACCGCAACATCAATATACTGCTTTAACTAGCGATAAATTAACCGACGTTGCCCCCCATTTTCGGGGCATTTATCCTCTGGCGACTAATCCGGTTATTAGTTCCTTGGGCAATACTAATGGCTTAGATTTTATTAACGCCATTGAAGCCGATCGCATCGTTTTTGTCGAGGGTGCCGATGATGCTAAAGCTATTTATTTGTTGTTACAAAAAGCTGTTATTCCTCAAAATACTAAAAAATATGTTTTCTGGGTTTTGGGTGGTGTCGATCGCATCTTTAAAGAAAATACTAATATTACTTCTTATAAAGTTATTTTTGAGCAGATTAAAAACAATCTGACCTTATGGGAAAAATCCGTTTTAATCTTTGACCGCGATTATATCATCGACACCGATGGTTTAATTAGCGGCAAAAATACTAACCACGTTCAGGCAATTATTGACAAATTCCAATCTAAGTTATCTCTAAAAGCTTACGCCTGGTCTGCTTATACCTTTGAATCTGTTTTATTAACAGAATTAGAAGTATTAGCTAAACTCTTAAAAAAATGGCTAGACTCCCAGGGCAAACAGATAAATTTACCCCTTTTAGCTAATAAAATTCAGGAGGTTTATGCAGGGGAACAGTTAAAGGAATATTTTGAGAATAAATATTTAGAAGACCCTTTAGACCAAAAAAGTTGGCTTTATCAAATTGCTAAGAAATATAAAAATCTCAAACAGCGAACTTATGCCCTATTTGGTGCGGAGGTAATTAACGTAGATGGTGACGATATTAAGTCAATGTACGAGAAATATTTGCGGCAGTGCGTTAATTACCCGGAGTATTATAAAATCGCCAATAAGGAGGATGTCGAGTATTTTTTAAATGAGGTTTTGGCGGAGTTTTCTACTACTTTTGAATTAGAGCGAGACTGGATGGCATTGTTGGAATGTGCGGATAGAGGTACATGGTTTAAAGATTGGGATTTTTTGAGAAATGTTTAATATTTGCTAAAATTATAGAGGTCAAGAAACCCGGTTTTTTCAAAAAACCCGGTTTCTGAGATACCGAACGACTAAAGAGAACAATAGTTAATTGCTATGCACATAAACGAACTCAAACCAGATATTATAGTTAGCGGTTCTTTATTCCCCGAACCCGTCAAAATCATTACCGTTACCCCAATGGGATCCTCTATAAAGTTAGTCGGGCACGGACTCCAGAGCAACGGCCTCTACCAACCTATCCTCAGCCCCGAACAAATCGCCCAGTTGTCCGCCAGTCTTACTTCCGAACCCTTCGATGGCGACGCCCGACGGTTCCGCTTGGGGGTGGAAGCTTTGCGGTGGGGGTTAGCTCACGAATACGACCCCTTTTTCTCTCTGGCGATCGCCCGCGTAGATCCCTTACCCCATCAATTAGAAGCGGTTTATAATTACTTCCTCAAACTGGCAAGGATTCGTTTTTTATTAGCAGATGACCCGGGGGCGGGTAAAACAATTATGGCCGGTTTATTGCTTAAAGAACTCAAAATCAGAGGGTTAGTTCGCCGTACCTTAATTATCGCCCCCGCCAATTTAACCTTCCAGTGGCAGCGGGAAATGAAAGAAAGGTTTCGAGAAGATTTTGAAGTAGTTAAAGGCGACGTTTTGCGGGCTAATTATGGCAGCAACCCTTGGCAAGAAAAACATCAAGTTGTTACTTCCGTTTCCTGGGTTTCTCGCATTTCTGATGCTAAAGAAAGTTTGCTTCGTTCTCAATGGGATCTGATAGTTGTGGATGAAGCGCATAAAATGAGCGCTTATCGCAGCGACAAGAAAACTCTCGCCTATAAATTGGGGGAAAAACTGTCGGAAATGACCGACCATTTCTTATTAATGACTGCGACTCCCCACAAGGGCGACCCGGATAATTTTCGCCTGTTTTTAGAACTATTAGATAAAGACGTTTACGGCGATATTAAAAGTTTGGAAGAGGCGATGCAACGGAACAGCGCTCCTTTTTATTTGCGTCGGACTAAGGAAGCTTTGGTGACTTTTCCCAGCCCGGAAACGGGAGAGGTAAATAAGTTATTTACTAACCGTATAGTCGAAACAATTGACTTTAAAATGGAGGCCCCAGAGGAGCATTTTTATGATAATTTAACCCGCTATGTAGAAGATAAATCGATTAAAGCTGCTGCGGACGATTCTGCTAGAGGTAAGGCGTTGGGTTTTACGATGGCAATGCTCCAGCGGCGATTTGCATCTAGTATTTATGCGGTGCGTCGCAGTTTGGAACGGATGCGGGATAAACGGAAAAAGATTTTGGAAGACCCGGATGCTTACCGCCAAGAAACTATTAATCGGAAGTTGCCGGAGGATTTTGAGGAACTGCCAGAGGCAGAACAAAATAAGTTAATTAGAGATTTGGAGGCGGTAGTTGCTTCGATAAGTCCTCGGGATTTGGAGGGGGAAATTGGGGAGTTAAATAAGTTGATTGCCGAGGCGCGGAATTTGGAAAAAGGAGAGGTAGAATCGAAGTTGGTAAAGCTTAAGGAGGTTATTAAGAAGGAAAGGTTGTTCGACGACCCGAAAACGAAGTTGTTAATTTTTACCGAACATAAGGATACTTTGGATTATTTAACTGGCAAGTTGCGGGAGTGGGGACTGTCGGTGACGCAGATTCATGGGGGGATGAAAATAGGCGATCGCGACACTCCCAATACGCGCATTTATGCAGAACGAGAGTTCCGAGAAAGCGCTCAAGTTTTGGTGGCGACGGAGGCCGCTGGGGAAGGGATTAATTTACAGTTTTGCTGGCTGGCAATTAATTACGATATTCCTTGGAACCCGGTAAGGTTGGAACAGCGTATGGGACGGATCCATCGTTACGGACAGGAAAAGGATTGTTTGATATTTAACTTTGTTTCTACCAGTACCAGGGAGGGTCGGGTTTTGTCGAAGTTGTTCGATCGCATCCGGGCTATCGAAAAAGACCTGGACCCGGAGAATACGGGTAAGGTATTTAACGTTATCGGGGATATCTTCCCGGCAAATCAACTGGAACGGATGATTCGGGAAATGTATGTTCGCCACCAAACGGAGGAGGGCATTAAAGATAGGATAGTTAAAGAAATCGACCCCCAACGGTTTAGAAAGATTGCCCACTCGGCGTTGGAGGGGTTGGCGAAGCGGGAGTTAAATCTTTCGGCAATTTTTGGCAAGTCCGCAGAGGCAAAGGAAAAACGGTTAGTGCCAGAAGCGATCGCCGATTTTTTCCTGGAAGCGGCGCCGGCAGTTAACGTTCATCCCAAGGCAGCGGGCAAAACTGGCAACAACTCGCGGGTATATAAGATTGGCAAGATTCCTCGGACTCTCTGGCCGACGGGCGATCGCCTCGAACCCCGTTATGGCAAGTTGGGGCGGGAGTACAAACAAATTGCTTTCGATAAAACTCTGTTGCAAAAGGATCCGACCTTGGAATGGGTGACGCCGGGGCATCCTTTATTTGAATGCGTCCGCGAAAGCGTTCTCGACTCCGTAGGCGATGACCTCCAGCGGGGAGCGGTATTTTTCGACCTCCACCTGAACGAACCGGTCAGACTGGACGTATTTTCCGCAGCTATTCGAGATGGGAAGGGGCGGACTCTCCACAAGCGCTTGTTTGCGGTGGAGGCGGAACTCGACGGTACTTTAAAAGTGCGGCAACCGACGATATTTTTAGATTTTACTCCTGCCCCGGAAGGAACCAAAGCCCCAGAAGACAGCGGACTGCCGGGAAAAGATGAGGTAGAATGCGCCCTGGTAGAACAAGCCCTGGAACCTTTTTTAATAGAAGTGCGGGGGGAACGGGAGAAGGAAATTGCGACTATTTCTCGGCATTTGGAGATTAGTTTGCGGGGAATTATCGATCGCCTCCAGTGTCAGTTTGCGGAGTTGGTGATGCAAAAGGAGTCGGGTTCTAAGGAGTTGGGCATTGACGGGCGCATCAAACAGATGGAGGACCGACTTTTTGAGTTAAACGGGCGTTTGGAACGGCGGCGGGAGGAGTTGAAACAGGAGGGCAGTTGTACTATTGCGGACATCCAGCGCCACGGGCGGGCGTGGGTGTTGCCCCATCCAGACAGGAGCTCGCCAGATTTTGCGGCGATGGTTGCCGATGGGGAGGTGGAACGGATGGCGGTGGCGGCGGCGATGGAGTACGAACGGTCTCGGGGTTGGCAGGTGGAAAGCGTGGAGGCGGAAAATCGAGGGTTTGACTTGATTTCCCGCAAACCCCATCCAGAGGTTCCGGAGACGGCGATCGCGGTTCGTTTTATCGAGGTTAAGGGTCGGGGGGCGGTGGGGCCGGTGGCGCTGACGGCGAACGAGTATAAGAAGGCGGGACAGTTGAAGGATGATTATTGGTTGTATGTGGTTTTTAATTGCGCGTCGGTTCCAGATATTCATTTGGTGCAAAATCCTGTGAAGTTGGGATGGCAACCTTTGGTTAAGGTGGAGCATTATCGGGTTGAGGCGAGGGAGATAATTGATTCAATTAACAATTAACAATTAACAATTAACAATTTAACTCGCCCAGCAGAAACCGGGTTTTTTTCAAAAAACCCGGTTTCTTACATCTCCCCGTTGCCTAAATTCTTCTTGACAAAAACAGATTATTGAGGTATGCTAGTTTCCAAGCTATTTAATGGGAAAAAATAGATGAATATATCCTTGAATGAATCTCAAACTTTAACGATTCAATTGCCAAAAGAAGATGGAAAGCGTCTGGAAGCAGAAGCGAAAAGGCTCGACATTTCTGTGGAGACTTTAGCTACTATGATGCTGCACCAAAATATCGCTCGATTAAAACCAACTCGCACTATTTCCGAAGTTTTATCGCGCTTGCGAGAGTTAACGAAAGATATGCCACAGGTAGATCCAGTAGGGTTAGTACGTCTCGGTCGAGAAGAGTTAGAAAATAGAGGGATTTTTTAGGTAATGAATGTGGTTTTGGATGCTAATTTTATCGTGGCGGCAATTACGCCCAATCCTTTTAGAGAGGCAGCAGAAAAAATGTTAGAAACTTGGGAAAATAGGGCCATCTTTTGCTAAACTAGAAGGCAATTTTTCAAAAAAATATCGTAAATTAAGGAGGAAATGAAGTAATGAAGCGCTATCAATTAGCCAATTTTAATTTTGAAAGGAACCCGCACAGCGGGGATTTACTGCTGTTGCTAGAAGGTCCAACGCTATATAAATCTATTCTCAGTAGGGCATTTGCACCTTTGTATTTTAGCAAAACCTTTGAAGATAGATATGGTAACTATGATTGGGGTTCTTACATTAAACGTGCAAATGATGATGACTTAGAAGCGCTGACCGACTTCTGTACCCTACTTCAGAATGTAGTTTTCATTGATGACGACCTCGACGAAAGTTTTGCTCTGGCATTCCACACCAGAACTTCTGCGAGCGGGGGCTCTGAGAGAACCCCAATGGGTCAGCTAGTGCGAGAGGCAAAACCCTACGATAGGGGATGGAACGCTGGCAGTCAGAGCAAAGCTCAAGAATTAGCAAATGAGATGGTGAGGTTCGTTCGATCGCATCCTACCTATGCAAGAGCTGACTTAATCGGGGCAGTTCCTCCATCTAACCCCAACAAGCCTTTTGACCTGCCGACCTATTTAGTTAAGGCAATTACCCAATCGACGAACCAAACGTCGGCTACAACTTCTATCAAAAAAGTACGCACGACCCGTCCGATGAAAGATTGCCGCACCATCCAAGAAAAAATAGATAACATTAAGGATGCTTTTGAGGTGGATGCGTCTATTTTTCGAGAAAAAACTGTTATCCTAGTAGATGACATCTACCAGACGGGGTTTTCCATTAACGAAGTTGGTAGAATCTTGCAACAGGCGGGTGCTAAGTTAGTGCTGGGGCTTGTTGCGACGAAGACAGCCCAAGATTTATCGGAGGCAATTTGAAACTATGACTTACACAACAGCTATTCTCCAACTCACTCAAGCTAAGGGACTCGGGAGCGGAACTCTGGGTCGCTTATTAAAGATACTTGCCAGGGAGGGAGGTAACTTAGAGGAACTGGTATCGTTGTCAGTTAACGAGTTGGTTCATCGTTACGGTCTGAGGACTGAAGTAGCGCAGGCAGTTAAGACAACTCGCGATCGCGCCCTGGAGTTAGGGGACGAACTGCAGCGGCAGGGGGTCCAGATATTGGTTCGGGGAAAGCCAGACTATCCGACTCGTCTAACGCAAGTTCTGGGAGAAACTGCTCCTCCAGTCTTGTTTGCTAAAGGCAACTTAAGCATTCTAGAGCGAAAGGCTGTTGGTTTCTGCGGTTCTCGCAAAACTTCAGCAAAGGGGCTGCGGATAGCGAGAGAGTCTGCGAGGATCCTGGCTGAGTCGGGCGTCAATATTGCGAGCGGCTATGCCAATGGAACGGACTTGGCGGCTCACTGCGGCGCGTTGGCGGTTAATGGCGCGACGACATTTGTTTTGGTAGAAGGGATTTTGAATTTCCGCATCAAACCAGAGGTTGCCCAACCGTTGAACGAGGAAAATTATGTGGCGGTTTCCGAGTTTCCTCCAGAGACAAGGTGGATAGCTCGCAATGCCATGCAGCGCAACCGCACTATCTGCGGTTTGTCTGATGCGATGATTATGGTTGAGTCCGGCCTGTCGGGTGGCACTTTTGCGGCGGGGGAGACGACCCTGCAACTGAATCAACCGTTGTTTGTGGTAGAATATGGGGAGCCACCTAAGTCGGCAGAAGGCAATCGTTATTTTCTCGATAAGGATGCCAGACCTTTGCTAGGAAACCGAAAAGGCAAGCCCCTTCTCGATCCGGTTTTTGAGATACTGGCTAAAGCAGGGGAACCTATAGAAAGCTACTCCCCTAAGCAAGGGGCACTTTTCAGCGAAACCGACGCTCCCAAAAAGAGCCTGCAACCACAAGTAACAACAGTCACAGAACCAGTAGAACGGATACCACCCATGACCCACTACCCCAAACGCCTAATCGAAGTTGACTTGCCCATTAAGCGCATCTCGGCCCACGCCAGACGGGAGAAGTCCATCCGTCACGGCCATATTTCTACTCTCCATATTTGGTGGGCCCGACGCCCTTTGGCTGCCTGTCGGGCGGTGCTTTGCGCGGCTCTTTGGCCGGACCCGGCGGACCCTCTTTGTCCCCTACGGTTTCGGGAGGAGGGGGCCCGCATTATTGGCGATTTTGCGAAAAAGGCGGCCCGGGATTTGGCTAATACTTGCGAGACGGAGACTTGGAAGCGGTGGGAGGTTTTGGCGCAACGGGAGGAGGGGTTGGATATCGATAATCCTGACGACCTCAATGTTCTTCGTTATCGCTTGTTGGATTTTATTGCGGATTTTGCTAATTGGGATAATGCCACTCAGCCGGATTATTTGGCTGCCAGTCGCGCTTTGACTCAAGTTGCTTATGAGTCTTTGGGGGGCATTCCGGGGAGTCGCCCTCTGGTGGCGGATTCTTTTGCGGGGGGCGGGGCTATACCTTTGGAGGCTTTGCGGGTGGGGGCGGATGCTTTTGCTTCGGATCTCAATCCGGTGGCGGTTTTGCTTAATAAGGTGGTTTTGGAGTATATCCCCAAGTACGGGGAGACTTTGGCGGCTGAGGTGAGGCGGTGGGGGGAGTATATTAAACGAGAGGCGGAGAAGGAGTTGGGGGAGTTTTATCCGAGGTCTGCCGATGGCAGTACGCCTATTGCTTATCTTTGGGCGCGGACTGTGGTTTGTCAGGGGCCGGGTTGCGGGGCGGAGGTGCCTTTGATGCGGGGTTTGTGGTTGGCGAAAAAGAAGAATAAGTCGGTGGCGTTGAGGTTGGTGCCCAACCGGGAGGCGAAGCGGGTTGATTTTGAGATTGTTGAGGATGCTAAGGCTAAGGATGTTAAGGAGGGAACGGTTAAGCGGGGTTCGGCGACTTGCCCTTGTTGCGGGTTTACGACTCCGGTGGCTTCGGTGAGAAAACAGTTACAACCTCGACGGGGCGGGGCTGACGATGCCCGGCTGTTCTGCGTGGTGACTACTCGCGAAAGTGAGAAGGGGCGGTTTTATCGGTTGCCCGCTGAGACGGATCTGGAGGCGGTTCAACGGGCGCGGGAGGAGTTGGAGAGACGCAAGGCGGAACATCGCGGCGAGTTGAGTTTGGTGCCGGAGGAACCGTTGCCAGTGATGAGCGGCGTTTTCAACGCGCCAATTTACGGACACAATACTTGGGGGAGTTTGTTTACTTCCCGCCAAGCTTTGGCGTTGACTACGTTGGCGAGGTTGGTTAACGAAGTTGGGGAAAAGTTGGCAGATGGTGAGGATGAGGGGTTGGCGATCGCCGTTCAGTGTTGTTTGGCATTAACAGTTGATAAACTTGCTGATTTTGGCAATTCACTAACTAGGTGGGGAAATGATGACGAAGGAGTTACTGCATTATTCAGTAGGCAGGCGTTACCTATGGTTTGGGATTTTGCTGAATCTAGCCTAGTCCTCGGCAAATCCTGGAGTTGGAGTTGGGGACGTTTAATGGTTGATAAAGTTTTTCGGCATATTCTTAATTCTTGTGTCAACTCTGGTAGTGCTAATTCAAACGCTGGAACTTCTCACCCCTTACCCAACGGTTTCGCCCAATGCTTCTTTTCCGATCCTCCTTATTATGACGCCGTACCCTACGCGGACTTATCCGACTTCTTCTACGTCTGGCTAAAACGAACGGTAGGCAACATCTACCCAGATCCATTTTCTACTGAAACCACGCCAAAAGACGGCGAAATTTGCGAAATGGCAGGATGGGACTCCGAAAGATACCCCCACAAAGACGGCAAATGGTTTGAAACCCAAATGGCGAAAGCAATGGCAGAAGGATGCCGAATATTATCCCCCAACGGCATCGGCATTATCGTCTTCGCCCACAAATCAACGGCAGGATGGGAATCTCAACTGCAAGCGATGGTAGATGCGGGTTGGACGATAACAGGTTCTTGGGCGATCGACACCGAAATGGGGAACCGACTCCGCGCCATGAACTCCGCCGCCCTCGCCTCCTCCATTCACCTAGTCTGCCGCCCGCGCAAGGTCAACGACATCGGCGACTGGCGCGACATCTTGCAAGAACTCCCCCAACGGATCCGCCAGTGGATGCCCCGCCTCGCCGACCAAGGCATCGTCGGTGCCGATGCCATCTTTGCCTGCCTCGGCCCCGCCCTGGAAATCTTCTCTCGCCACGACGGCGTGGAGAAAGCCTCCGGGGAAGTCGTCACCCTGCGGGAATATCTCGAATACGTCTGGGCTGCAGTCTCCAAAGAAGCCCTCAGCACCATTTTCGCCGACGCCGACACCACAGATTTCGAGCCCGACGCCCGACTCACGGCCATGTGGTTGTGGACTCTCACCGGCGGCACCTCCGACAGCCAAACCGACGACAGCGACGATAGCGACGAGGAAGACATCCCGAAAAAAGCCGCCAAAGCAAGCGGCGGTTACGTTCTCGAATACGACACCGCCCGCAAAATCGCCCAAGGACTGGGGGCCGACCTCGCCGCCCTCAGCACTTTAGTAGAAATAAAAGGAGGTAAGGCGCGACTGCTGGCAGTTGCCGAACGTTCTACCTATTTATTAGGTAAGGACAAAGACAAAGAGGCCGGCAAAAAACGAACCGCCAGCAAAAAGAAAAACAAAAGCGAACACACACAGTTAGAAATGTTCTCCGATGGAGAGAAGCAAACAGAAACGGAAACAACCGCCGAGTGGGGCGATGTTTCCATCGAAACTCCCGGTCAAACCGTATTAGACCGCATCCACCAGGCGGCGATCCTCTTTGGGTCGGGACGCAGCGACGCCCTCAAACGGTTTTTAGTCGAAGACGCGATCGGTAACGACAAACGTTTCTGGGTTCTCGCCCAAGCGTTATCCGCCCTCTATCCCCGTTCCACCGAGGAAAAACGCTGGGTGGATGGAGTGTTAGCGAGGAAAAAAGGATTGGGGCTTTAGGTTCGTAGTAACGACTTTAGTCGTAAAAATCGCTGAAGCGA
>CAZUCT010000005.1:41236-53363 GCA_964619285.1 uncultured bacterium
TTACTACAAACTTTACAAATCGCTGAAGCGATTACTACAAACTTTACAAATCGCTGAAGCGATTACTACAAACTTTACAAATCGCTATTCCCTATTCCCCAATTACTAACTAAAATGTCACTAAAACCCTGGTACAAAATAGAAGGACTCGCACCCCGCGAAGACCTGCGTCAAGGCAAACCCTTAGACGCCGCAGAATTTGCAGTCCACCTCGACCAAGTGCGAGACAAACGCGCCCCCCAAGACTATCAAAACCCAGAAAGCTTCTTCAGCCGCACCTATCTCACCCAATACCTAACCGAACTCGCCTCCCAAACCCTGCGCCGCCTCTCTGGAGAAGTCACCCAAACCTCCGCAGTCTTCAACCTCTCCACCCAATTCGGCGGCGGCAAAACTCACGCCCTCACCCTCCTCTATCACCTGGCAAAACACGGCAGGGCCGCTAACAACTGGCCCGGCGTCTCCAAAATCCTCGCCAAAGCAGGCATCTCCTGGGTTCCAGAAGCAGCGATCGCCGTCTTCGTAGGCACCGAGTTCGACTCAACCACCGGTCGCGACGGCAGAAAAACCCCTTGGGGCGAAATCGCCTATCAACTGGGAGGAAACGAAGCTTATGCCGTAGTGGCAGAACACGATCGCCAATTTATCGAACCCAAAGGCGACGTCATCCGTCAACTCCTCCCCAAAGACAAACCCTGCCTGATTTTAATGGACGAAATCCTCAACTACGCCAGCACCTACCGCCAAATAGGATACGGCGATCGCCTCTACAACTTCATCCAGGCCCTCTCGGAAACCGCCCGAGGTCAAAAAAACGTCGTCCTCGTCGTCTCCATCCCCGCCTCAGAAATCGAATACACGGCCCCAGACGAAGCGGACCAACAGCGCTATAAAAAAATGCTGGACCGCCTCGGCAAAGCGATAACCATCTCCGCCGACTCCGAAACCTCGGAAATCGTCCGCCGTCGCCTCTTCGAGTCCGAACCTCGCGCCCTCACCGCCGAAGGAAAAATCCTCCTCCCCAAAGACGCCCTCGCCACTTGCGACGAATATGCAGAGTGGATGCTCCACCACCGCCAGCAAATCCCCAAATGGTTCCCCACCGACAGCGCCCGGGAAATCTTCGCCGCCACCTATCCTTTCCATCCCTCAGTCTTATCCGTCTTCGAGCGCAAATGGCAAGCCCTCCCCCGGTTCCAGCGAACTCGCGGCGTCCTGCGGCTGTTAGCTTTATGGGTTTCCAAAACCTATCGCCAAGGATACAAGGGCAACAGTGGCGACCCTTTAATTAGTTTGGGCAGCGCCCCCCTAGAAGATGCGGAATTTAGAACCGCCATTTTCGAGCAAATGGGAGAAGAACGGTTAGAGGCCGCCGTTACTACCGATATCTGCGGCAAAAAAGACGCCCACGCCCTCCGTCTGGATGCGGAAGCGGAGGAAGAAATCAAGCGATCGCGCCTCCACCGCCAAGTCGCCGCCACCATCTTCTTCGAGTCCAACGGCGGCTGCACTCGCACGGAAGCAACAGTTCCCGAAATTCGCCTCGCCACTGGCAACCCGAATTTAAACATCGCCAGCGTTGAAACCGCATTAGAAACCCTAAGCGGCGAATGCTATTACCTAACCATCAACAAAAATCGGTACAAATTCAGCATCCACCCCAACCTCAACAAAATCCTAGCCGATCGCCGCGCCAGCGTTAAGAGCGAGGACATCGATCTATGCGTTGGGGATGCGGTGAAAAAGCTATTTGCCAGAAAGCTACTTGCCAAAAAGTTATTTGCCAAACAGGGGGGCGGCATCCAGATCGTTCATTTTCCCAAAAAAACGGGAGACCTTGCCAACCAACCGACTTTAACCTTAGCGGTGCTGTCTCCAGAGCGATCGAAACAGGATCGAGAAACAGTCGCTTTTGTCGAATCGATAATTCGCGAAGTGGGGGCATCGGCGCGAACTTATAAAAGCGCTTTGATTTTTGCCGTGCCCGACTCCGACGCCCGGTTGCGTTCCGACGCCCGCCAGTTCCTCGCCTGGCAAGCTATCCAAGATGAGGAGGGGAGCAATTTAGACGAAAGTCAGAAACAACAATTGGAGCTAAACCTCAAAAGGGCGGAACGAGATTTAAAGGAAAGCGTCTGGCGGACTTATAAATATGTGTTGCTTTTGGGCAAAAACAACAAAATCCGCATTGTAGATTTAGGTTTAGTCACTTCCAGCGCCGCCGAATCTCTGCCCCAATTAATTATCAACCAACTCCGACAGGAAGGAGACATAGAGGAAAAGATTAGTCCGCGCTTTCTGGTGCGCAACTGGCCCGGTGCCTTCGAGGAGTGGAGTACGAAATCGGTGCGGGATGCCTTTTTTGCTTCTCCTAAATTTCCTCGCCTGCTGCAACCCGACGCAGTGAAGGAGGCGATCGCGGCAGGCGTCAGAAACGGCAATTTAGCTTATGTGGGGAAAGTAGGCGATCGCTACGACCCCTTCGAGTTTAAAACCAACCTCGCCGACTGCGATGTAGAAATCTCCGAAGATACCTATATTATTAAAGGAGAAGTTGCCGAAGCGTACTTGCAGCGGATAACAGATCCGCCCAGACTGGAGGCGATCGCTCTTTCCCCAGAAACCGTCCGCCTCCAACCCGGAACCAAACAAACCTTTACCGCCCGAGGTAAAGACCAACGAAACGACGACTTTCCCCTTACCGACCTCCAGTGGAGCGCCACGGTCGGAGAAATAGATAGTAACGGCGTTTTAACCGCCCCAGAGGATATCGGTAACTTTATCGTTACGGCAGCGGTAGGAGAAATTAGCGCTAATGCTAACTTTTCCGTAGTTCCAGCAGTTCCAGCAACAAAAGTCGGGGAAAAACAGGCCGACTATCGCGTTCCCCCCGAAGTTGTTCCCCAAGGACTGCAATGGTCTGGAGAAATTACCCCCCAGAAGTGGATGAACTTCTATACGCGAGTGCTATCCAAATTTGGCAACAACGCGGATTTTAACTTAAAAATAGAAGTCAGTTTTTCCATAGAAGGAGACATCACCAAACAACACTTGCAAGAAACCAAAGCTGCCCTAGAAGAACTAGGTTTAAGTAGCGATTTAGAAAGCGAGTAAAGAAACCCGGTTGGGTGCATCTCAATTTTGTAGAAAACCAAGAATTTAACGCCTTTTGGGAATGGGGAATGGGGAATTGGGAATTGGAAATATCCTCTTTTTGCAAAACTGAGATACCATAAAGAAACCGGGTTTTTTCAAAAAACCCGGTTTCTGAGATACTTAACTAACCTTAAAAAACACATGAAACTAACCAAAGAACAATTCATCGTAAACGCCGCCCAAATGCGGGAAATAGAAGAGCGCATCTTTGCCGCCGGAATGCCAGTGGCAGCTTTAATGGAAAAAGTAGCCAGTTTAGTAGCAAAACGCATTCAACAAATAGCCCCAATTCCCAATTCCCAAAAAATCGGCATCATCGTCGGTCCCGGACACAACGGCGGCGATGCTTTGGTTATCGCTCGCGAACTGCATTTTCGCGGCTACCAAGTCTCAATTCATGCCCCCATTTCCAAACTAAAAGAACTGACAAATAATCACGCCAAATATGCAAAATCTCTCGGCATTCCTTTTTTCTTAAATATTAGCCAACTACAAAACTGCGACTTATTAATAGATGGTTTATTTGGCTTTGGTTTAGAACGGGAAATTAGCGGCGATTTAGCAACAACAATTGAGACAGTTAATCGCTGGCAAAAACAAATTTTTAGCATCGACATTCCCTCGGGCATCCACACCGACACCGGAGAAGTTTTAGGCATAGCTATTCGGGCAACTCGTAGCTTTTGTTTGGGTTTGTGGAAGTTGGCTTTTTTACAAGACTGCGCCCTAGAATATCTCGGCATTCCCGAACTGGTAGACTTTGATATTCCCCTAGCAGATATAACCGCAATTTTGGGCGAGTCTCCCAATATCGAACGTATTACCCGCGAGTCTGCCGTTGCCAGTTTGCCCCTACCCCGTCCGCCGGCTACTTATAAATACAGGAACGGTCATTTATTGATTATCGCCGGTGCCCGTCCCTACAGTGGGGCCGCAATCTTGACGGCCTTGGGTGCCCGGGCGAGTGGCGTGGGGATGCTCTCGGTGGCGGTTCCAGATTCGATAAAGTTGTTATTAAACGCGCAGCTGCCAGAAGCGTTAATTGTCGGCTGCCCGGAGACCGAGGCGGGGGCGATACGAGAGTTGCCGCCGGAGTTGGAGTTGGGTAAGTTTGACGCGATCGCCTGCGGTCCCGGTTTGACGACGGAGGCGACTGCGGTAGTAGAAACAGTATTAGCTGCCAACTGTCCTTTAGTTTTGGATGCCGACGGTTTGAACGCTTGCGCCAAGTTGGGGGCAAACAACTGGCAGCAACGTCCGGCCCCAACGGTAATAACTCCCCATTTGGGAGAGTTTAAGAAACTGTTTCCCGAACTGGCGGAAGAGAGCGAAAAGCCCTCCGGGCCGCTTCGCGATCGCCTCCAAGCTGCCCGAAAAGCGGTTGAGGTCAGCGGAGCCGTGTTATTATTTAAAGGGGCGAGGGCGATCGTTGCCAGTCCCAGCAACAGTCGCGGCGAAACTATACCTAAAATCTGGATTAACCCCGAAAGCACTGCGGCCCTTGCCCGGGGAGGCAGCGGCGATGTTTTGACCGGTTTAATTGGCGGATTATTAGCCGGCTGTCGGCGGTTTGGCGACGGTTTGGCCGGTCCTGCCTCCGTGGGAGAGGTCGTGAAAACTGCAGTTTGGTGGCACGCCAGGGCTGCAATGTTAGGGGCCGAGGAAAGAACCGAGTTAGGAGTTGATGCCTATACCCTAACCGAGTATTTAATGCGAGTTTTAGCATAAGTATCGTTCGTAGTAATCGCTTTAGCGATTCAATTAGCGATTCAAATCGCTGAAGCGATCGCTCTTTCACTAATTATACCCTAACCGAGTATTTAATGCGAGCTTTAGCATAAGTATCGTTCGTAGTAATCGCTTTAGCGATTCAAATCGCGCTCCGCGATTACTACGAACTAACCCTCGGAAAAAACCCAACAAACCCAAAAAACCCAACAATATGTTATAGTAGCCTAGTCCATTATCCAAAAACCAAATCAAACCAACCCATGCTCGAATTTAACGAAATATTCGACGAAAACTTCTACCTGTCCCAAAACCCCAACATCCCAGAAGGGGTAACGCCCTTCGGCCACTTCCAACAAGCGGGACAATTTCAAGGAATCTCCCCCAGTCCCCTTTTTGACACCAACCATTATTTAGTAAATAATCCCGAGATTATCCCCATCTTAGAAAGTAGCGGTCTTTCCCCCTACCAACACTACATACAAATCGGTCAATTTGAAGGACGAAATGCCAGTCCTTTATATAACGAAAACTTTTACTTAGAAACCAACGCCGGAGTTGCCGACGCGGTAAACCAAGACATTTTAACGGGTGTCGAACACTTCTTTAAATTCGGTCAATTTGAAGGTCTCCGCCCCAGCACTTTTTACGAAGAAAACTATTACTTAAGTCAAAATCCAGAAGTTGCCGAAGCAGTGGAACGAGACGAGCTAACCGGCATCGAACATTACATCCGTTTTGGGGCCGGAGAACGTCGAGAATTAACCCCCTTTATTGACGGCAGTTCTACCTTGCCCAACGCCGTTGCTTCTGGAGATACCACTCAAACTTCCACAGTTTTATGGACTAGAACAATAGTTCCCGGACCCGTCACTTTTGACTATTCCACGGACGGCACTTTTAACACCTTTGAAAGCCAAACAACCACCGCCACAGACCCGACAATTCCCGTACAAATAGAAGTAACTGGACTGGAGCCAAACACCCAATACTTTTACCGAGCGACGGACAGTTTCGGTACTACGAAAATTGGAGAATTTAAAACCCTAGCCCCATTAGGAACACAGACTGGATTGAGATTCGGCGTATCTGGAGACTGGCAGGGAGAACTAGGATCGTTTCCTTCTATTAGCAACGTTGACGACAGAAATCTCGACTTTTTCGTACAATTAGGAGATACCCTCGAAGCGGACAGCGTTTCCCCAGATTTACCCGGAGTTCGACAGTCGGAAAATTATTCTCAATTCCTGACCAAACACAACGAAATTTACTCCCCTCGTTTCGGCATCAATAATTGGGCACATTTACGACAGTCAACCACGGTTTATGCTACCTGGGACGACCACGATATTACTAACGATTTTGCCGGCGGGGCAGCACCGGCAGATTCTCCCCAAAGAAACGAGATTTTCGGCAGTGCAGAAACGGGATTTGTTAACGATACTTCCGTATTCGATGCCGCCCAACGAGCCTTTTTAGATTTTAAACCCCTGCGGGAACAATTCTACGGGGAAACTGGCGACCCTCGCACGGCAAACGAGCGAAAGTTTTATCGTTTTAACGTTCATGGCGACGACGCGGCAACTTTCGTTTTAGATACTCGTTCTTTCCGCGATGCCCCCCTACGTTTCCTCCCAGAAACGGCTTCTTCTGAAGAAATAAACGAATATTTGGAGGATGCTTTTGAACCGGGCCGAACCATGTTAGGTGCGGTCCAATTGCAAGAATTAAAAGACGATTTATTGGCTGCAGAAAACGGCGGTATTACCTGGAAATTTGTGATGTCAACGGTGCCGATGCAACACTACGGCATCCCGGTGGCGGGGGAACGTTGGGAAGGTTTCGCCGCCGAACGTACCGACTTGTTGCGGTTTATTACAGAAAACGATATCGATAACGTAGTTTTCGTGACGGGAGATTTCCACGGCAACGTCGTTAATGATGTTACTTATTCCGAGGGAGTCGGACAGCCGCAAATACCGACGGGGGCTTTCGACGTGACTATCGGTCCGGTAGCGATTCAGTTAGATATCGGACAAGGAGCGTTTGCGGCACCCTTTGGCGCGGCGACGGTGGCGTTTACTCCCGACGAATTGCTGCCGGAGTCGGAAAAAGAGCGATATCAGACTTTAAGTCGCGAGGAGAAAAATGCTTTCGTTCGTCAGGTGGTGGATAATCGCATCGTTCCTTTGGGATACACTCCTATCGGTTTGGAGGATTCTAATATCGATGCCCAACTGTTGCAGGGTTCTTATATAGCAGCCCATAATTACGGGTGGAGCGAGTTTGAAATCGACCCGGTGACTCAGCAGTTGACGGTAACTACTTATGGGGTGGAGCCTTATACGGCTGAGGAGATAGCGGCGAACCCGGAGGCGATCGCCACTCAGACACCTTTTATCGCCAACCAATTTGCGGTTAACCCAGAAATCGGTTAAATCGCTAAAGCGATTACAACGAACTAGCTTTAGGATAAGAATACAATGGCTTTAATTTTAGAACAATTATTTGACGAAGAATGGTATCTCGCCGATAACCCCGGCGTTGCGGAAGCAGTCGCTAGGGGCAGGTTGAGTAGCGGACTGTTCCACTTCAGCAGGTTCGGTCAGTTTGAGGGTCGCGACCCCAACCCGATTTTCGATACCGCTTTTTATATCAGTGCCAACCCCGGCGTGGCAGCGGCGGTGGGGGCGGAACAACTGACGGCGGTTCAACATTTTATCGAAAACGGTCAGTTTGAAGGGCGGGATCCGAGTCCGTTTTTCGATACCGCTTTCTATTTGGACCGCTATCCAGAAGTTGCGGAGGCAGTGGATAGCAATGCCATCAGCGCGATCGAGCATTTTGTCGAGGACGGTCAGTTTGAGGGTCGCCTCCCCCGCCTGTTGTTTAGCGATATTTATCTGTTTGGCGATAGTCTGGTCGATATCGGCAATGTTTTCTTTTTTACCGGCGGTGCCATACCCCAGAGTCCGCCCTATTTTGAGGGGCGCTTTACTAACGGTCCCCTTTGGGTGGAAAATCTCGCCCAGCTAGTAGAAGTAGATTTGGCTGGCGATACTAATTTTGCTTTTGGCGGCGCGAGAACCGATAATTCCAATAATTTAAACGATCGCCTCCCAGAAGGTGTCCCCCCATTGCCAGGATTGGAAGGACAAATCGATAACTTTGTCCGGCAAGTGCCCCAGGCGGATCCCGACGCTCTTTATGTTATTTGGGCGGGGGCTAACGATTATCTAAACCCAACTCCCTCTGAGGTGCAAGAGACTCTCGGTAATTTGACGGGGGCGATAACCGGTCTTGCTGCTGTGGGGGCGCGGAATTTTCTGGTGCCCAATTTGCCAGATTTGGGGGAGACTCCGGTAGGAATAGACCTTGGCGGCGGATTGCAACTGGGACTTTCCCTGTTAAGTGAGGCTCATAATGCGGGTTTGGCTGCTGCTTTGGCAACTATAGAGCAAAATCCGAGTCTCAATATTATTGCCCTGGATAGCAATAGTTTGATAGATAGGGCGATCGCCAACCCGGCAGATTTCGGTTTTACTAACGTCACCGACGATTTTTTAACTGCCGGCGCGGTTAATCCCGACGAGTTTATTTTCTGGGATGACGTTCATCCCACCGCCCGTTCTAACGAATTTTTAGCCGATACCGCTATTAAAACGATAACGGAAATTCCCGAGTTGGTAAGTATTTTGGAGGCTTCTCCAGGTTTTTAATTTGAGAGTTGGGGAATGGGGAATGGGGAATGGGGAATAGGGAATGGGAATTGGGAGTTTCCCCATCTCCCCTTTCCTTTTAACGGTAGTTGACTCCTGCTTGTTGGAGGTCTTCGAGAAAGGAGGCGCGGTCGTTGGGGAGGGAGGGGCGATCGCCTCTAAACTGACAAACCAAAACGATTAAACTGCCGATGTAGTAACCGATGTAATGATAAATTGTCATGGTAAGTTCCTCCTTTAATTGATGCTGCCACTTTATCAATTTTGGCTGTTGTTAGTTCCCAGCGACTGTGCCACTATTTCAAATGTCCTGGTAGATGGGAACGAGCGATCGCCTTTGCTTCGCTAAAAACGGCGGACGGTTATCTATCTGTCACTGGAACTGTTATAATGAAAATCTTAAATTTTTCTAAACAAATATCATTGGTTTCCGAAGCTAGGGGATAATAATTTCTCAAGTTTAAATTACATGAAAACCATGAGTAACAATACTACGGAACTACCGTTGTGGGTGCAAGACCGAGAAGAAGTTATTTCCCAGGATACCGGCGTAGAATGGCGGGAGGGAGAAAGGCCCGATTATTCTCATACCAATGAGTTCTTAAAAAAAGAGAGTCAATTTAACCACGGGGAAGGTTCCCTAGAGGCGATCGCTCAAAATTTAGTCAGAATTTTCGAGATGGAAGCTTCCAATAAAGCTAACCCCCATCAGTGGCTATCTATTGTTGCAGATAAATTTCGCATGAGTACCAACGGCGGACCGGAATACACGGCCCAAGAAGTTGCCGACGAAGGAACTTATAATCTGTTTTTGGGCGAATCGGAGCATTACAGTCCTAGTGCGGAAAGTTTTAAATCTTCCTTTGAAGTTTTCCACAACGCTTTTCCCAACGGTTTTCTTTGGGAATTAATCGAAGTGCTTTCCGGTCCTCCAAATGTTGTTTTTAAATGGCGGCATTGGGGAACTTTTAACGGTGCTTATAAAGACTACGCACCAACGGGAGAAACCATAGAAATTGTGGGATTGAGTATTGCTCGCGTGACGGAGGACTTGAAAATCGAGTCTTTAGAACATTACTTTGATAGCAGCGAGTTTCTAAAGAAATTAACTGCTGGAGGCTGTCCGTTTCACTCTCAAAAATAAGAGTGGCGATGGAACTTTTCCTGTATTTTGAACTACGTTAGAGTAAGATGCTCCTGGTTTTTCGATATTTCAGAAACCCGGTTTTTTAAAAAAACCGGGTTTCTTGAGTGGCTCTCTAGTAACCTCATAAAATTAAGGCAATGGTAGAATTACTTAAAGCTAAAGACATTACTCTCAGACAATTAGAAAATATCTTCGGCCTTCAACTTGCTGAAGACGAAAAATTCTTTTTCGAGTGGCAAGAAGAATTACCAGAAATTACCGACTTGCAAAAGCAATTATTAGATGAAGTAAAAGCGGGATATTTAAACTTACGCCGGGCTTCTCATTTACTCGAACAAACTGTTAATATGGCGGTGCTGTCGCCCCTGTTATTTATCGGCAAGTTTTATCTCGAACCTTTTGAATTACGCTCGGAATATGCTCTGGAAATTACTACGGAAGATGAGGGAACTAAGATTCAGGGAAATATCGATTTTTTGCTGTTAAAAGAACGGCTTTGGTTAGTAGGAATTGAATCGAAAAAATCTTATTTATCCGTAGAAGCAGGTTTGGATCAAATACTTGCTTATTTGATGTCCAATCCCGTTGCGGAAAAACCTTATTATGCCATGGTTACAACTGGTGGAGACTTTGTTTTTATTAAGTTAGTAAAAAGCGATCGCCCCCGCTATGCTTTATCCGATGGGTTTAAAATTCGCGATTTGGGCAACGATTTATATCGAGTTTTGAGGATATTAAAACATCTGGCGGATGGGGTTTGATTGATAAGGGGTATCCCAAAAAATAATTCCTCCGTAGGTTGGGTGGCGCGAACCTCCACCCAACAATTTCCAGTCCTTGCGAATAAAATGTAGGGGCAAAGCATTCGGGGGATAAATGCGGATTGAAATTGTCAAATTTAATGTCCGAATGCTTTGCCCCGTATGGAAGCGTTAAATTATCAAAGCATTAACAATTAAATACCTCGCATTTTCATCAAAACTTAACCCCTATTAAGCTTTTTTCCTAGAAAAAAATCGACTTTTTAAAAACTATTAGTTTCATCGATAGAAGGATTGAGTAGATTCCAGATATTTTTTCCACAATCGAGAAATTAAATGCGGGGAGGGGGCAAAGCATTCGGACATAAAAGCTAATGTTGTTTCGACCCATTTACCGCCCGAATGCTTTGCCCCTACAGTTCCTTTTTTTAGAGAAGGTTTTCCACCTCCTTTTCGATAATACCCCCACCTAACACCATGTCGCCGTCGTACCAAACCGCCGCCTGCCCTGGCGTAATGCCGAATATCGGTTCGTCAAAAATTAGCTTGACGCTGCTGGCGGTATCGTTTAAAGGGATCGCAGTTACCGGTACTGGTGGGGTGCGATAGCGGACTTGGACTTCGGCGCGGATGGGGGAGGTGGGAGGAGCGATCGCTACCCAGTTGACCCTGTTAACAGTGCATTCCGACTTCGAGGCGCTGGCGCGATCGCCCACTATTACCCTGTTCGTCACCGAATCCAATTCGACAACGTATAACGGGTTCGCCGCCGCGACTCCCAGACCCTTTCTCTGGCCGATGGTATAATGATGTACGCCGTCGTGTTGGCCCAAAACCTTACCGTCGCGATCGACGATATCGCCCTTCTGGGGAGTAATGTACTTATCCAAAAACGCCCGCATGGAACCGTTCGCCTCCACCAAACATAAATCCTGACTTTCCGGTTTATCCGCAGTTTTGAGATTGTATTCGGCAGCGATGCGGCGGGTTTCCGTTTTCACCGTTTCTCCCAGAGGAAAAATGGTTCCCGCCAATAAATCTTGAGTCAGGTCGTATAAAAAGTAAGATTGGTCTTTGCTGCGGTCCGTCGCCCGACGTAATTGGTAGCGATCGCTCTTTTCGTCGTAAGTAATCTTGGCATAATGTCCCGTAGCAATCTTATCGATGCCCAATTTTTCCCGGGCGTAGGCGAGCATGGGACCAAATTTCACCGTTTTATTGCATTGGGAACAGGGCAGGGGCGTAATGCCTTCCCCGTAACCGGCCACCAAATAATCGACGATATGGGTTTGGAAGAGGTCGCGAGTATCGACGATGTGATGGGGAACGCCCAATTGTTCGCAAATAAAGGCCGCATCTACCATTCCTTCCGAACAGCATTGACCTTTTCCCTTCATCAACCAGAGGGTTAAACCCTGTACTTCGTAACCTTGATGGTGCAATATTGCCGCTGCGGTGGAGCTATCTACTCCGCCGGAAAGGCCGACAACAACTTTGTTTCTGGGATTTGGGTTCGTCATGGTGTTTGCTGGTTAATAGTAATTTTAAGTTAGTTTCTCAGAGCTAGAGAGTTCTCAGAAACCCGGTTTTTCCAAGCTAGAGAGTTCTCAGAAACC
>CAZUCT010000005.1:53463-55643 GCA_964619285.1 uncultured bacterium
CTCAGAAACCCGGTTTTTCCAAGCTAGAGAGTTCTCAGAAACCCGGTTTTTCCAAGCTAGAGAGTTCTCAGAAACCCGGTTTTTCCAAAAAACCGGGTTTCACAGGCCGATTCTCTAGGTTAAAAGCCTCTTTTTATGATACATTTTAAGACAACGATCGCCTCACTGGGGGCCGTCCTTTCCGCAATTATAGCAATTTTTCTCAATTTGGGAGGAACTCATAATGTCTTTGAAATCTAAAATACTACAATTATACCGCAAAAATTTAAAATTGTCATTAGTCCTGACAATAGGCGGGGGCTATTTATTCTTAAATCCCGCCGCCGCCCAGACAAATTTTACCGAATCCAGAAGGGCAGAAATTAATAGCAACAGTCCGATTTTACAAGCTCAAAATTTCTCAGAACCAGTACCCCTGCCCCCGCCACCAAGTCAATTTCCAACTGCCCCGGTGCCGCCGCCACCGACGATAGATTATGGAGAGCCTTTTGGAGGAAGTACCTTTGACCAAAGGGGTTTTTCAACCCTTCGCTATGCGGTTTACGTCAACGGCGATAGTCCTTGGTTGTTACAAATTATTCGAGAAATTGAATGGAAGGCAGTGTTGCGGAAATATCAAAATCGAACGGTTATCCAAGTAGGCAGTTTTAGCGATCGCTTCTTTGCCGAAGATTTGGCAAAATTTTTTGATTTTCAAGGAATTAAAGCTCAAATTGTTAAGTTAAATTCGGGAGAAGAATTTGGCCGGGCAGTAGCTGAGGAAAGAGAAAATTTATTCCCGCCAGTGGTCCAACCCATCGATTACGGTTTGGGAGACACCGACGCTTATTATGTGTTAATTCCCGGACAGTCGAGAAATTTAGCCGCTATCCGGGAGCAAGTGGTTGTATTGGGGATGCCGCGAGAAAACATTTTCCTCACGGAAGTACCCGCTAACGTAGCGGTGGGACCGTTTTATTCGGAAACTGATGCCCGACGGTGGCAGCGATATTTACAAGGCAGCGGTGGTTTTCGCGATGCCGAACTTTATTTCGGACGTTAAATGTTGTCAGTGGTTAGTTGTTAGTTGCCAGTTGTTTAACAACTAACCACTAACCATTAACATTACCTATTACCTAAAGAAGGCATTTCTACCAACTTCTCTAAGCCATTTTCTCTGAGCCATTTTTCCCAAAGGGCTTGGATTTCAAGGTCTTGGGGGTTTTCGCGGCGTAACTCGTCTAGGGCGGCGATCGCGTCGTATCCCAACCCCGCTTCTTGGAAGACGGAAAAGCGATCGCCTCTACTTGCCCCTTCTAGTTTGTTCTCTATGTCGCTACTTACTTCCACCCGCCGTAACTCTCCCCCAACGAACTCATCGGCAGAGCGATCGAACTCGTCGCAAATTAGCGCCAGCTCCCAGCGATAAGGGTTTCCCGTTTCTGTTACGGGGGATGCAGCTTCTGGGGAAAGGTTCAAGCGCATAATGCCGGGTTGGCTGGGGAGGGTTACTTTAGTATCGTAAACAAAGTTTCCTTCTTCGTCCACCATCACGAACTCTGCTAGTTCCGCAGTGGTTTCGGGAATATAAAATAATAAAGCGGGATAATCTGCAGTTGTAGTAATTAAAGTTCCAGAAGGAGCGATCGCCGTGAGGGGATTTTCCTCACTCGAACAGCTACCCCCACCCCGAGTCGCGGTGGGAGCGGTAGGCGGTTTGTTAGGGTCTGGGGGCGGCGTTATCTCGTCTCCCCAAACCGGCAAAGAAACTAGAGCTGCCAAGGTGGCTGCTATAAACCCTGAAGGCAATAAACGGCGTTGCATACTGATGTTTTGTCAATAGAGTTCAACCCCATTATATCGCAGGAAATGGGAAACGGTGGAACCCAGTTCGTAGTAATCGATGAGCGCGATTTGAATCGAGTCAAGCGCGATTACTACGAATTACTTTTTATCGACTGCCAATTGCCGACAGGAATAAAGCTACCCCAATAATAAAGATACTCTTATTTACTAAAAATATCTCACTAAATATTTCGCATCGTCTCGGAACCTTCCCTACCATCCTTTAACTTTTGATAGTATCCGACCGTTTGTTTTTCATTCTGTTGTAGTATTATTTTTTAGAAATGATATAAGTAGCTAGGCAAAAATATTTACATAAGACAATTTTCTATTTTCTGCAAATATTTTTGCATACC